>NZ_CP039934.1:300000-390000 GCF_009792295.1 Myroides fluvii
GTCCTACATCTGGAATTGTAGTATTTGCAAAAACATCTAAGGCGCTAACGCGCTTGAATGAATCATTCAAAAATAGAGAAACCAAGAAAACCTATTGGGCGGTGGTAAAAGATGCTCCACCTAAAGTAGAAGATACTTTAGAGCACTTTTTGGTGAGAAACCCAAAGAACAACACCTCTAAAGCACACAATAAAGAAGTTCCCAATAGCAAAAAAGCAAAATTAAGCTATCGCATGTTCCATCAATTGAAAACGTATTCCGCTTTGGAAATTGATCTACACACGGGACGTCATCACCAAATTCGCTGTCAATTAGCCGCCGTCGGTTGCCCAATTAAAGGGGATCTGAAATACGGCGCCGATCGCAGTAATCCCGATGGAGGTATTCACCTACACGCGAGATCCTTGACGTTTACACATCCTGTAACAAAAGAGATTTTGACGATTGTAGCACCTCCCCCTGAAGATGTGATTTGGGATGCAGTTAACAGTTAACAGGGAACGGTTAACGGTTAACAGAAGAATATCGATAAAAGATAGGCCATTCCTTTGTAGGGATGGTTTTTTTGTTTTGCTTTTTTGTAAGGCGCTTTTTTGTTTTTTTGTGGAAACTCTCAATATTTAGAAGATTTTATTTTATTGTTGGTTGCTTTTTTGTTGGTTGCTTTTTTGTGGAAATTCTCAATACTTAAAAGATTTTATTTTATTGTTGGTTGCTTTTTTGTTAGTTGCTTTTTTGTGGAAACTCTCAATATTTAGAAGATTCTATTTTATTGTTGGTTGCTTTTTTGTTAGTTGCTTTTTTGTGGAAATTCTCAATATTTAGAAGATTTTATTTTATTGTTGGTTGCTTTTTTGTGGAAATTCTCAATATTTAAAAGATTTTATTTTATTGTTGGTTGCTTTTTTGTTGGTTGCTTTTTTGTGGAAATTCTCAATATTTAAAAATTTTCTCTTTTCCTCTTTCTTCTCTCCAATTCCCACCTTCTGTTGAGGGGAATGACAGTGTTGATGGTTGATGGTTGATAGTTGATGGTTGATGGTTGATGCATCTCTTATCGAAAGTGCTGACAAAAAAGCATGTTCTCAATCATCAGTAAGATATACATATCCCAATACAGAAAAATTAGACGTGTTCAATTTTCCTTCGAATGTCCAATTGACATTATCTCCCGATACGCTATTGATCCAATTAAAATTGCCAGAATAAAAACCGGACATAGAAGATAGTACAAGTAAGGAAGGATTGTTTGCTGAACCTTGAGGACTCGTTCCTGTACTGCATAAAAGGGTAGCTGAAATACTGTTTGTGGGACCATTTATATTGATTAGTGCATTGATGTGGTCTTTGCCTATAAAATGTTCGGGAGAAGAAGCCTCTCCTATTCTATAAAAAAAGATATTGCCAATTTCAGCCAGCGTTTGTAATTTGGTAGAAGTGGGAGCAACATTCTTTTTTAAAATGCGGATTCCGTCCGTATTCATTTCTTTGAAGTAGCAATCGCTATTCGTATTCATCTCAACATAGGAAGCTCCGTTTCTAATCTCATTTTTCAAAAATGCATTTAAATGGTTTATTTCGCTTTTAAACCTATTTAAATGCTCCTCTGAAACTTTGTCTAATTGATTAATCATACTAGTCGGAATCAGCTTCAAAAAGTCATTTTTAGCATTTAGATTCAAATAATAGGCTAGATTTTGTTTATCAATGGCCACAAAGTTTTGTAATATTCTTGAATCTTCAGCATAATTTCTAACTTCTACTGTGTCCTCTTTTTGACAGCCCAAACTTAATAGCAATAGGCTCAACATCATTGTTTGTACTAAATTTCTCATGGTCTTTGTTTTTTAAATTAAAAGAATAGAATAACGAATGTAGATGTATACATTTAAAATAACAATCAGGGTTTTGTATATAATTAAAATAATAAAAGTTGTTATTTATTGAAGTTAATTTAAAAGTACTGGTAAATATATGAATTAAATCTAAATAATAAATGGATTTGTTTTGTTTTTTATTGTGGTGTCTGTTGTTTGGTGAGATTTTCTGAATAATCAAATTGTTCTCTAATCGAAAGCTTTGAATAACGGGCGCTGAGTGACGAATGCGACCTATCTCACCTATTTTATATTTGTTTTAGTGTTCGATGAATAGATCTCACCTTATTTTATATTTGTTTTAGTGTTCGATGAATATATCTCACCTTATTTTATATTTGTTTTAGTGTTCGATGAATCTTCACTGCGTTACGATTTTCACTGCGTTACGATTTTCACTGCGTTACGATTTTCACTACGTTTCAATTTTCACTACGCTCCGATTTCTCCTTCGTCGAGGGACATGACGGGGGGTAAAATTGTAAGATTTCTCATCTAAAAAGTAAATCTTACAAAAAAGCAAACCAACGAAAAAACAAAAAAGCAAAAAAATAATATAACCTTTTCCGAAAATTATATAACCTTTTATTCCTACAAAAAGGCGAACTTAGGATGTTCAAAAAACACCTAATCGCATGAAAAGAAGATATAAAGTAAGTGGAATGACCTGCAATGGTTGTCGAACCAAAGTAGAAAACACGCTAAATGAAATACACGGTATTCAAGCAACCGTTTCTTTAGAAGAGGAACAGGCTGATTTAGATTTACATCACGATATTGATACGCTTACCCTTCAAAAAGCCTTGCTAAAAAAGGGAAATTACATTTTACAAGAAGTAATCACCAAAGAAGACGGGAGTCAAGAAATACTGTCCCCTGTAGAATTGAGTGAAGACGATCATTTTCATCAAGAGATTCCCGCAGATATGGCGGATAAAGCAGGTAAATTTTTCTGTCCGATGTTGTGTGAGGGAGATCAGGTATATGATAGCAATGTCGGTTGTCCGGTATGTGGAATGAACTTGGAACAAATTCCAGCAGCTAAAATTGAACAAACGGTATATTATTGTCCGATGTTATGTGAGGGAGATAAAACGTATGATAAAGCAGGTTCTTGTCCTGTTTGTGGAATGGACTTAGTGGCTAAAACGATTCATATTGAACCCGAAGACACCACCTATCCTACTATGTTGCGCAAGTTGAAATACGCCATTCTGTTTACCCTTCCTGTTTTTATCCTCTCCATGGGGAGTATGTTACCTGGTGATCCAATTGGAAAAATAGTTCCGATGCACCTCAACAACTACTTGCAATTGTTATTTACTATTCCCGTAGTTTATATTTGTTGGACCTTCTTTCAACGCGCTTGGGTGTCTTTCAAAACGTGGAATTTGAATATGTTTAGCTTAATTGGATTAGGTGGAGCTGCAGGCTTGATTTTCAGTGTAGTAGCATTGTTCTTTCCTACTTTATTTCCAGAAGATTTCAAAGGGGAACACGGAATACACTTGTATTTCGAATCGGTAGCAGTGATTTTAACCCTCGTCATGTTAGGCCAAGTCATGGAAGCTAAAGCGCACAGCAGAACCAACTCAGCGATTAAAGAACTATTGAAATTATCCCCTACGGAAGCCACTAAAATCAACGAGGATCATACAGAAGAAAAAGTGGCGATTGATGCCATTCTCAAAAATGATAAACTTCGCGTCAAACCAGGTGAGAAGATTCCGGTGGATGGAATCATCCTCGAAGGGCATGCTACGATTGATGAATCGATGATTACAGGAGAGCCCATCCCAGTAGAAAAAACAAAAAATGACACCGTTGTTGCGGGAACCATGAACAGCAATACCTCGTTTATCATGCAAGCGCAAAAAGTGGGAAAAGACACCTTGCTTTCGCAGATTATTGAGATGGTAAATAACGCCAGTCGCTCTCGTGCACCGATTCAGAAGTTGGCAGATAAAGTATCGACCTACTTCGTTCCGACGGTAATTCTCGTATCGATTGCAACCTTTTTATTATGGAAATTCTTAGGTCCTGAGCCGAAACTAGCTTATGCCTTTATCAATGCATTGGCCGTATTAATCATCGCTTGTCCTTGTGCTTTAGGATTAGCTACTCCTATGTCAATTATGGTGGGCATCGGCAAAGGGGCTCAAAATGGAATCCTCATCAAAAATGCAGAAGCCTTGGAAACCGCTAATAAAATCAATGTACTGATTACCGATAAAACAGGAACGCTCACAGAAGGGAAACCTTCCATAGAAAAAATGGTCGCCACGCAAGCAGCGTATGATGAAGAAACCCTATTGCATCTAACGGCTTCGTTAAATCAAAACAGTGAACACCCCTTAGCCTTGGCTTTTATACAAGCAGCTAAAGACAAAAACATCGGGTTGACTCCTGTTAAAATGTTTGCTAGTGTAACTGGAAAAGGGATTCAAGGTGTGGTAGATAAAAAGCGCATCTCTTTGGGAAATGCAGCGTTGATGGAATCTTTGTCCGCTACAATTAGCAAGGCTTTACTAGCGGAAGTAACCGCTATTCAAAAAGAAGGAAAAACAATTTCCTATATCGCCGATAATCAAACCGTTGTCGGTTATGTTGTGATGCATGATAAAATCAAAGCCTCAAGCTTTACGACGATCCAAACACTAGCCCAACAAGGCATTGAGGTCATTATGATTACGGGAGATAACCACAATACAGCACAGGCAGTTTCTAACCAACTGGGGATAAAATCCTTTCTTGCCGAAGCACTCCCAGAAGACAAGCTCAATGCCATCAAGAAGCTACAAGAAGAAGGCAAGATTGTCGCGATGGCAGGCGATGGTATCAACGATGCCCCTGCTCTTGCACAAGCCAATGTGGGAATTGCCATGGGAACAGGAACGGATGTGGCCATTGAAAGTGCAGAAATCACCCTCTTACAAGGCGAGATTGACAAAATTCCACAAGCGATTAAACTCAGTCATAACGTGATGAAAAATATCAAAGAAAACTTATTCTTTGCCTTTATTTACAACAGCATCGGTATCCCTATCGCAGCAGGTATTTTATTTCCCTTCTTTGGGATTGTACTTTCGCCTATGATTGCGGCTTTAGCGATGAGTTTCAGCTCCGTTTCCGTGATTGCTAATTCACTGCGTTTGAAAAATACGAAGTTGTGAGGTGTTGATTGTTGTGTTTTTGCTTTTTTGCAAGTTGTTTTTTTGACAGATTATCGAGTAAAGAAAATATAGCTGTAAATCAGAAAATCAACCTTTAGATTTGCTTTTTTGCTTTTTTGCAAGTTGTTTTTTTGACAGATTATCGAGTAAAGAAAATATAGCTGTAAATCAGAAAATCAACCTTTAGATTTGCTTTTTTGCTTTTTTGCAAGTTGTTTTTTTGACAGATTATCGAGTAAAGAAAATATAGCTGTAAATCAGAAAATCAACCTTTAGATTTGCTTTTTTGCTTTTTTGCAAGTTGTTTTTTTGACAGATTATCGAGTAAATAAAATATAGCTGTAAATCAGAAATTCAACCTTTAGATTTGCTTTTTTGCTTTTTTGCAAGTTGTTTTTTTGACAGATTATCGAGTAAAGAAAATATAGCTGTAAATCAGAAATTCAACCTTTAGATTTGCTTTTTTGCTTTTTTGCAAGTTGTTTTTTTGACAGATTATCGAGTAAAGAAAATATAGCTGTAAATCAGAAAATCAACCTTTAGATTTGCTTTTTTGCTTTTTTGCAAGTTGTTTTTTTGACAGATTATCGAGTAAATAAAATATACCTTTAAATCAGAAAATCAACCTTTAGATTTGCTTTTTTGCTTTTTTGCAAGTTGTTTTTTTGACAGATTATCGAGTAAAGAAAATATAGCTGTAAATCAGAAATTCAACCTTTAGATTTGCTTTTTTGCTTTTTTGCAAGTTGTTTTTTTGACAGATTATCGAGTAAAGAAAATATAGCTGTAAATCAGAAAATCAACCTTTAGATTTGCTTTTTTGCTTTTTTGCAAGTTGTTTTTTTGACAGATTATCGAGTAAAGAAAATATAGCTGTAAATCAGAAAATCTACCGATAACCGATAACCCATAACCCATAACTGATAACCCATAACTGATAACCCATAACCGATAACCGATAACTGATAACAAAAAAGGGTTGCTTCACAGCAACCCTTTTCAATTTCTTTCGTATTCGCCTTAATCTTAAACCAAGTCCCCACAAAGTAAGAAAAAGCACAGAATACTCATTTTAACAACTAATAAAAAATACAGTAATACATTTATTTACCCAATGCAAGATAGTAAAAAAAACCAATAATCAAACATTTTAATATAAAAACTATCAATATATCTAAATATTAATAAAAGAAAATGAGTAATTCAATCCCTAAACATCTAATTCCATACGTTTACTAAAAAACGTTAAACCCAGTGATAATCCCGTAATTTCACTACGTGTAAGCGAATAAAAAAAGTCTATCCATTAATTTTGGATAGACTAAAATTTTGTAAATATTTCTTGTATATTAACTTTTCATTAAATAGCTTTGCGAAGCTTACTTTTAGCAGCAAATAGTGTAACACCTAGAAAAGCTATAATTGCACCATGTATAACCATCCAAACTGTTGTACCAAATGGAATAGGTACAAAAGGTTGAAACAAGATGATTAAAGCGATATAAAGTCCAGTTCCTTTAATATTTGCTTCTACGTGTGAATTGTAAGCAAGGATACCGAATAATGCAATCAAGATGAATTTTGTCAATTCATAAAAATCTTTTGGCAAGCTTAGCATACCTGCTAATAGCAATAGCATTGCTCCTATTTTCAATCCTTTTTCCATAGTTTTTATTTCTTTTAAATATACTGCAAAGATACGACCTAACAGACTGAAAACCAAGCTCAAATAAAGTTTTCAAAAATTCAAACAAAATACACGAATAGTTCACAAACTATTAAAATTTATCTTAAATCCCTTGTAAATATCACAATATCAGTATGCTTTTATTGAATATAAAATCCCACTTTCATATCCAATAAAATTAGTTTACTTTAGCGCTATTATTAAAATTGATATACAACACGATGAAACAAGTAACTTTAAATCACATTCACGAAGGTTTAGGAGCTAAAATGGTTCCATTTGCAGGATTTTCAATGCCTGTTCAATATGAGGGTGTAAATGCAGAACACGAGACAGTACGAAATGGTGTGGGCGTATTTGATGTATCTCACATGGGGATTTTCAAATTATCTGGACCGAATGCATTGCCATTAATCCAAAAAGTTACTTCTAACGATGCTTCTACTCTAGTAGATGGAAAAGCACAATACTGTTATTTTCCAAATGAAAAAGGGGGAGTAATCGACGATATCATTACCTATAAAGTAAATGATAGCGAATATCTAATGGTTGTAAACGCATCGAACATCGATAAAGATTGGGCGTGGATTAACCAACATAATGATGTAAATGCTACCGTAGAAAACCTATCAGATGGCTACTCTATTTTAGCAATTCAAGGACCAAAAGCAGTTGAATCCATGCAAAGTTTAACCGCAGTGAACCTAGCAGATCTTAAGTTTTACAACTTTACCATCGATACGTTCGCAGGTGCAAAAGATGTGGTAATTTCAGCAACAGGTTATACAGGTTCAGGAGGATTTGAAATCTACGCGAAGAATGAAGACATCGAGATGATTTGGAATAAAGTGTTTGAAGCAGGTGCTGCTTGGGGAATTAAGCCCATCGGATTAGCCGCGCGTGATACACTGCGTTTAGAAATGGGATACTGTTTATACGGAAACGAACTAAATGATGAGCTCTCTCCATTAGAAGCAGGTTTAGGCTGGGTAACAAAGTTTACCAAAGATTTCATTAGCGCTGATATTTTAAAAGCACAAAAAGAAGCTGGATTACAAAATAAATTAGTAGGATTTGAATTGGTAGAAAAAGGAATTCCAAGACACGACTACGAAATCGTTGATGCTTCAGGTGTTGTAATTGGTAAAGTAACTTCTGGTACTATGTCTCCTTCTTTAGGAAAGGGAATCGGTATGGGGTATGTAACTTTAGCACATGCAGCTGAGGGTAGTGAAATTTTCATCCGCATTAGAAAAAATGATGTTGCAGCAAAAGTGGTAAAAACACCATTTTACAAGAAATAATTAAATCAAAAAAGAGGGGCTTAAAATAAGCCCCTCTTTTTTATGATATATTTTTTTTATCTTTTATTTTTGCATCATTAAATCAAGTAATAAATTATTATGGGAAGAGCGTTTGAATTTAGAAAAGGACGTAAGCTAAAACGTTGGTCTGCTATGGCAAAAACGTTTACGAGAATTGGTAAGGACATTGTAATGGCTATTAAAGAAGGTGGTCCTAACCCAGAAACAAACTCTCGCTTACGTGCGGTTATGCAAAACGCTAAGGCGGCTAATATGCCGAAAGAAAACGTTGAGCGTGCCATAAAACGTGCTACTGATAAAGACACTGAAAATTATAAAGAAGTAATCTTTGAAGGCTATGGCCCTCACGGAATTGCTTTCTTAATCGAATGTGCTACGGATAACAACAACCGAACTGTAGCTAATATTAGAAGTTATTTCAACAAATGCAACGGTACTATGGGAACTTCAGGTTCTGTAGAGTTTATGTTTGATCATACATGTAACTTTAGAATACCTACAGTTGCCGATAGAGATTTAGAAGAATTTGAATTGGAGTTGATTGATTTTGGTATTGACGAAATCTTTGAAGATGAGGATGGTGTAATGATCTATGCTCCTTTTGAAAGCTTTGGGGCAATCCAAAAAGAATTAGAAAGTAGACATATTGAAATCTTATCTTCTGGATTTGACCGTATTCCACAAGTAACCAAAGAACTTTCGGAAGCAGAACAAGCAGATGTTGACAAATTATTAGAAAAAATTGAAGAAGACGATGACGTTCAAAACGTCTTTACAACCATGGCGTAATCTTTATCCAAATACAAAAAAAGCTTCCTGATGGAGGCTTTTTTTGTTTGTCGTTGGTTGTTGGTTGTTGGATGAGGTGGTGAGATGATGAGATGATGAGATGATGAGATGATGAGATGATGAGATGATGAGATGATGAGATGATGAGATGATGAGATGATGAGATGATGAGGTGGTGAGATGATGAGGTGGTGAGATGATGAGATGATGAGGTGGTGAGACGACAAAAAAATACCGATACCTCCTAATTGATCACGGATAACTTCTTTTTCTCATTAAGTTTATATTGTATTTTGAAGCTGAATGAATTTTTCCTTGGATTTGTGTAGGTATAAAATTTTCGATTAAAGAAAGAATATCCTTAAATCGAAGAAATCTTCCATTAACTGATAACTGATATCTGTTAACTCTCTTCTCTCTTTTTTTCATACATTTACGAAAAAATCCGGAATCCGTATGAAATGGGAAAATCGCAGAGAAAGTAAAAATGTCCAAGACAATCGCGGAAAATCGATGGTTGGTAAAACCGCATTAGGCGGAGGTTTAATTGGAATTATCGCTATGTTACTTGTTGTTTTTGGCGGTGAAACAGGGCAACAAATTGCTCCTGTATTGGAACAACTCAACCAAGGAGGTCAAACAACAGAACAGACTGAAACGAGAACCCTCTCCTCAGAAGAGAAGACAATGGGAAAAATGGTTTCCGTTATGTTTGCGGATACAGAGGATGTTTGGCACAGTATTTTTGATCAAATGGGTCAGATCTACCAAGAACCCACTTTAGTTCTCTTTGATGATCAAGTACACACTAAATGTGGAAATGCACTGGCTAGTGTAGGTCCATTCTACTGTCCTGCTAATCAAACCGTCTATATGGATTTGCGCTTCTTTGAGGAATTACACCAGCGTTTTGGTGCTGAAAAAGGAGATTTTGCCATTGCTTATGTGATTGCCCATGAAGTAGGACACCACGTACAAAACTTATTGGGAACCAATGCTAAAGTTTGGGAACAACAACAGAAACTTTCAAAAAAAGAAGCGAATAAATTATCCGTTGCTCAAGAATTACAAGCTGATTTTTACGCAGGTGTTTGGGCCAGACACATCCAAAAATATTTGGATCCCAAAGATATTGATATCGCATTAAGTGCTGCACAAGCCGTTGGAGACGACGCCATTCAAAAAAGAGTATCCGGGCAAGTAAACCCCGATTCCTTTACGCACGGCAGCTCAAAACAACGCAAAGAGTGGTTCATGAAAGGCTATCAAACAGGTGACATCAAACAAGGAAATACCTTCGATTTTATCAAATAACAATCTACTTAAAAACCATAATGACTAATTTAAAACAAACAATTCAACGAATTTTACATGAAGGATATAACATCCAACCTTTTCTAGTAATGAGAGAAGCGGCTGTTTACTACAAGAAAACCATAGTACTGGTTGTTGTCAGTCTTTTATTCGCCCTTTTTATTACTTCCTTTTTGGGTTCTATGGCTGTAACGCGTTTTATCGATATCAATGAAGCTACTACGCCTGCGGAGATTCAAGAAAAACTCTTTGAATTAAGCAACCAACTCACTCAACCACCTTTGTTGTACACCTATCTGCTCTTTGCCGTTCTCTTTTCTGCTTTGGGTAGTGTACTCATTGCTGGATTTTACAAAATAAACGCTGAAGCAGCTCTCGGACAAACGCCTCGTTTTACGAGCGTTTTTAAATATTTTTTTAGTATTAAGGGACTCTATATCTTTGTCGCACAAGGACTGATTACCTTATTCTTTACTGGATTTTCAGTATTGCTAAAGGAATACCAATTAGAAATGGTCTCGATTATTATCAATTGGCTGATTAATATCCTAACGATATTCGTTACACCCTTAATCATCTTTGGACGTATGTCTCCTTTTACGGCAATCAAAACGAGTATTCAAGTCGTAAATAAACAACCGCTTCCTATTATACTAACGGTGATATTGAATTACTTTCTAGTATTCTCCGGTTTATTTTTCTTTGTTGTTGGGATTCTAATTACCCTCCCCTACTTATTCTCTATTTACTTTACTTTGTATAAACAGATTATTGGTTTCAACTTAGAAGAAGAAAAAATATAGCAGATTCCACTATTCAAAATAAACAGAAGCTCCGCTTTCACTTGAAAGCGGAGCTTCTGTTTATTGCTTTTTTGTTTTTTTGCTTTTTTGCTTTTTTGTGCAATTCTTTCGATTAAAGAGTGACTCTTTTTTAGAATTTTTGGCTCTGTCTCACTTCTCACTTCTCACTTCTCACTTCTCACTTCTCACTTCTCACTTCTCACTTCTCACTTCTCACTTCTCACTTCTTTCCTCTCTCTTCTTTCCTCACCCTCTCACCAATCACTTAAACCATCCCTCTCGATCCAAACTGCGGTATTGAATGGCTTCGGCAATATGACTCGCTTCTATTTTATCACCGTGTTCTAAATCAGCGATTGTCCTAGCTACCTTTAGAATTCGATCATAGGCACGAGCAGACAAATTCAGTCGATCCATAGCCTTTTTTAACAACGCCAATGATTCTGCTTCTAAATTGCAGTACTCCCGTAACAAAGGTGTTGTCAATTGGGCGTTATAATGGATTCCAGGATGTGTGGCAAAGCGTTGAATTTGCTTCTTTCGAGCTTCGATAACCCGTTGACGAATAGCAGCACTCGGCTCAGCCAGTTGTTTATCTGCTAGTTTTTCAAAAGGCACGGGGTTGACTTCAATATGTAGGTCGATGCGATCTAATAAAGGACCTGATATTTTATTGATATACCGTTGCATTTCCGCATGCGTGGATTGCACCATGGCTCCTGGCTCTTGAAAATAACCACTCGGACTAGGGTTCATACTAGCCACAAGCATAAAAGATGAAGGGTACGTAATGGTAAACTTTGCCCGAGAAATTGTCACCTCTCGATCTTCCAAAGGTTGACGCATTACTTCTAAAACCTCGCGTTTAAATTCTGGTAATTCGTCCAAAAACAAGACTCCATTGTGAGCAAGTGAAATTTCACCAGGTTGTGGATAGCTCCCTCCTCCTACTAAGGCGACAGATGATGCAGTATGATGGGGGTTTCGAAACGGGCGTATGCGAATTAGTCCCTTTTCTTTTGCTTTTCCCACAACACTGTGTATTTTGGTCGTCTCTAGCGATTCCTCCAAGGTCATGGGAGGTAAAATACTCGCCAATCGCTTTGCCAACATGGTCTTACCTGAACCTGGTGGGCCGATCAAAATGATGTTATGTCCACCTGCAGCGGCAATCTCCATGGCTCTTTTAATACTTTCCTGTCCTTTGACATCCTTAAAATCTCGATCCAGCAGATCCTCTTGATCCCAAAGGTCCTCCTCAAAATTGAGTTGGTAGGGTTCCAATACACTTTTTCCTTCAAAAAAAGCAATCACCTCGCTAATATTGTCTACTCCATACACTTCTAATCCATCGACAACTGCAGCTTCTTTTTGATTTTCCTTGGGCAAAATAATCCCTTTAAACCCTTCTTCTTTTGCCTGAATTGCGATAGGCAAAGCCCCATTAATACACTGTAATGTACCGTCCAAAGACAACTCTCCCATCAGGATATACTGATTTTCATCTACCTGAATTTTAATCTGTTCTGAAGCAATTAAAATTCCTATGGCAATAGGCAAATCATAGGCAGAGCCTTCTTTTCGCATATTGGCAGGAGCTAAATTAATCGTAATGCGTTTCCCTGGCAATCGATAACCTGTATTGGCTAAAGCCGCCGCAATTCGATAAGAGCTTTCCTTAATTGCATTATCTGCCAATCCGACTAAATAATAACCTACCCCGTGATCCACGTTGACTTCTATGGTTATGGTGGTTGCATCAATACCAAACACCGCACTTCCTGCTATTTTTGTTAACATACCTCGTATTTATTGTTAATATTCTTTTCTTAATTTTATGCTTAATCAAATTTTATTCCTAAATTCAAGGAAGCGAAAAATGTAGAGTTGTAGAACACATCCCCAATTGGCAACGCTTTTTTTTATTTCATATTTTTTTTTGTTTTTTATTTCAAGAATGAAAAAATAACATAGAAAGCTATTAATCAATAAATTACAACCATTAAAATAGTTTGATTACACGAAAATATTCATTTTGGCACTCTAGTTGAATAACTACTATCAACGAAGAAAGAATTCATCACCTACAACAATTAAATGAACAGTATGAAAATGATAACAAATCGAAAAGTATATTTTATTGGTTTTGCAGCCATCGTAATGATTGGAACATTGATTGCAATCAATAGTTGCAATATTGGCAACTCTAAAACATTAGACCCAAGAGAGAATGCCATCGCCTTGCCTATCATTCAAATTGATACGACAACGGCGATCACCATTAAAGATTACATTGGCAATATTGAAGGTAAAATAAATGTAGAGATTCGTCCGCAAGTAGAAGGAACCTTGGATCAAATATTTGTTGATGAAGGGGCTTATGTACACGAAGGGCAACCTTTGTTTCAGATTAATCCCCAACCTTATCGCGAGATTTTAAACAATATGATTGCTACAGAAAATGTAGAAAAAGCGAAATTAAAAAATGCTCAATTGGAAATTGACCGTTTAAAACCTTTAATTGACAATGAAGTAATAGCCGAAGTACAATTGGAGACTGCGAAATCAAACTATGAAATAGCAAGAGCTTCTTTAGCTAAAGCTTCTGCTGCGGTTGCTAGTGCGCAGATCAATTTAGATTACACGACAATCAAAGCGTCTGTAAGTGGTTACATTGGGCGTATGCCTAAACGCATTGGAAACTTAGTTAGCAGAGGGGATAAAGAACCGTTGACCGTTCTTACCGATGTCAGTGAGGTTTATGTGTATTTTGGGATGAGTGAATCGGATTTCCTTTATTTCACGAAAGACACCAAAAAGTCAGATAGTACGCGCATTACCTCATCGGGGCAGATTTTACCAGAAGTTACTTTAATCCTAGCAGATGGACACGAATATGGAGAAAAAGGAAAAGTAGATATGGTAAACGGACAGGTGAACCGCAACACGGGATCCATTTCCCTCCGCGCTTCTTTTCCCAATTCACAAGACGTTATGCGTTCTGGAAATACAGGAACAGTAAAATTACGTGAAACGAAAGCACATGTAATTTTAATTCCACAAGAAATGACTACAGCTATTCAGGATAAAACCTTTGTCTACCTTTTAGATCAAGATGATAAAGTTAAACTACAATCAATCCAATTGGACGGAGTTTCGGGTACAAACTACATTGTATCGGAGGGACTTCAAATTGGCGATCGCGTAATTAAAACGGGATTCGATAAGTTAACAGAAGGAATGTATGTGAAGGCGATGAACTAATCTTCTGCCTTATTCACCTATTTTTCACCGCTACTAAAATAAAAAAATATGCTAAAGACTATTATAGATCGTCCGATACTAGCTACCGTTATTTCGATTATGTTCGTTTTACTTGGACTAGTAGGACTAACCTTATTGCCTATTACACGTTTTCCAGAGATTGCACCCCCAAGTGTGAGTGTGTCTACGTCTTATCCTGGAGCGAATGCTGAAACCGTAGCCCAAAGTGTTTTACTCCCTATTGAGGAAGCAATCAATGGAGTGGATAACATGACCTACATCAGTTCAAAAGCGAGTAATAGTGGTTCAGGAACAATCAATGTTTTTTTTAAGGCAGGGACAGACCCTGATCAAGCCGCTGTAAACGTACAAAACCGCGTAAGTAAAGCATCCAGTGATTTGCCTTCTGAAGTGAATGAAAACGGAATTTCCGTTACGCCTCGTCAGAGTGGTAATATCATGACGATTAACTTTTTCAGCGATCACCCAGAGGGAATTTACGATGAGACTTTCTTACAAGCCTATACGCAGATTAACATCAACCGAGAGCTTTTACGTGTTCCGGGGGTGGCTGCAGTAGGGCGTGTAGGTGCACGTGATTACTCGATGCGTACCTGGTTAAATCCAGAGAAACTAGCCTTGTATGGACTAACGCCTCAGGATGTCATAGCGGCAATCAAAGATCAAAACTTCGAAATTGCACCAGGTAACTTTGGAGAAACGTCAGAAGAGGCTTTTGAAACGGCCTTAAAACACAAAGGAAGGTTCAGTCAACCCGAAGAATATGAAAACATTGTAATCAAAACCAATATTGATGGATCTGTTTTGTTGTTGAAAGATGTGGCTCGTGTTGAATTCGGAGCCTCTAATGTCGGCAGTGACAACAGCGTCAATGGTTATCCTGGTTTAACAATGAATATTACGCAGACTGCAGGTTCTAACGCAAGAGAAATAGACATTGCAGTGCGAAAAGTATTGGAGCGCGTTGCACAAACTTTTCCGAAGGGGATTCACTATGCAATCAGTTATTCCGTAAAAGATCAAATTGACGAATCAATTAGCCAGGTAAGAAGTACGCTTTTTGAAGCTTTTTTCCTTGTATTTATTATCGTTTATTTGTTTTTACAAGATTTTAGATCGACGATTATTCCAGCAATTGCCATTCCCATTTCTTTAATTGGAACCTTGTTCTTTATCTATTTGATGGGATTCTCTATCAATGTATTGACCATGTTTGCCTTGGTTTTAGCCATTGGTATTGTAGTGGATGATGCCATTGTCGTCGTAGAGGCGATTCACGAAAAAATGCATCAAACGGGATTAAAAGCCAAAGAAGCGACCATTGAAACCATGAATGAGATTACAAGAGCCATCATCTCGATTACCTTGGTTATGTCTGCTGTATTTTTACCCGTTGGTTTTATGCAAGGTCCTGCGGGAATATTTTACAAACAATTTGCCTATACCCTTGCCTTTGCAATTCTAATTTCAGCGGTTAATGCTTTAACGCTGAGTCCTGCTTTATGTGCCTTGTTTTTAAAACAACCCAAAGCAGAGGAATTAGCTAGTCAAAAGGAAACAAATCCAATCAAAAGAGTATCTGCTCGTTTTTTCTTTGCCTTTAATACGGCTTTTGATTCGTTCACGAACAAATATGTAGCGACTATTGGCAAATTAATACGCAATAAAAAAGTAGCCATCGCGGGATTAGTATTAATCATCGGATTGGGTGTATTCTTTTTATATAAAACGCCCTCTTCTTTTATTCCAAGAGAGGATGATAGTTACATCACTTATTCGTTAGCCATGCCTCCTGGGGCTTCTCTTGCGAGAACCAAAGTAGTCCTAGCGAAAGCGGATAGTATTTTGAAAATGAGAACAGACATCGAGGGCATGACTGCTATTTCGGGATATAATACCATTGACGGAAATGCGAGTCCTTCTTTTGCTGTGGGATACATCAACCTCAAACCATACAAAAAGAGAGGGAAAATTAAAAATATAGATGACATTATCGATGAAGTTCAACAAGATTTAGCTGTTATACACGAGGCTACCTTCAATGTATTTCCTCGACCAACGATTCAGGGATTTGGAGATTTTGGGGGAATTGAATTTGTCTTGCAAGATCGATTAGGAGGAGATTTCAGCTCATTTAGTCAGGCCGCAGATGGTGTCATCAAAGAATTAAATGAGAGAGAAGAAATTGGATCCGCTTTTACTTCATTCAAAGCTAATTTCCCTCAATACTTACTCGAAATTGACTACATCAAAGCCAAATCGCTAGGAGTAAGTGTAAAAGATTTGATGAATACAATCAAAAACTACTATGGAAGGGTTAAAGCAGGTGATTTCAACCGATTTGGACGTACTTATCGCGTCTATATGCAAGCAGATATTGAGTACAGAGAAAGCCCGCAATCCTTTAGTTCGATTTACGTCAAAAATAAAGATGGAGACATGCTACCCGCCAATACGTTGGTTAAACTGAAAAAAGTATTGGGACCCCAAACGGTTAATCGTTACAATCTATACAATGCGATTACGGTTAAGGTAAACCCGAGTCAAGGATATAGTACTGGAGATGCGATGAAAGTCATAGAAGAAGTAACGAGCAAAATGCCAGGAAACTATTCCTATGAATTTACGGGTATGTCTTTGGAAGAAAAGGATTCTGGTCATCAAGCTATTTTTATTTTTGCCTTGAGTATTATTTTTGTCTACTTTTTACTTGCCGCCCAATATGAGAGTTACTTTTTACCTATTGCGATTCTATTAACGGTTCCGACAGGTTTATTGGGTGTAGCGCTATTTGTCAATTTAGCTGGGTTACAAAACAACATATACGTACAAGTTGGTTTGGTTATGTTAATTGGGTTATTAGCTAAAAATGCTATTTTAATTATCGAATTTGCGCTTCAACAGCGCAAAAAAGGATTATCCATTATCGAAGCGGCAACGGAGGGAGCTAAAATGAGGCTACGTCCTATTTTAATGACTTCTTTCGCATTCGTAGCGGGTCTAATTCCTTTAATGTTCACCGTTGGTCCATCTGCACAAGGAAATCACTCCATTAGTTTTAGTGCCGCTGGAGGAATGCTCTTTGGGGTGGCTGCAGGTATTTTTATTATTCCTGTCTTATTTGTCATCTTCCAAACGATCGACGAACGATTAAAAGCAAAATTTACTAACGATTAAAAAAAACAGTATGATTAAAAAAAGAAACACTGCTCCTTTAACGCTCGTTTTTTTATTGGGGACAAGTTTGACCTTATTTCAAGCTTGTGCTCCTCAATCAAACTATAGAACTCCAACAGTTGATCTCCCTGAAACATACAGAGGGCAACATGACAGTATAGCTACGCAAGACTCACTGAGCATCTCGGCCATCAAGTGGCGTGACTTCTTTCAGGATGAGCAATTGACGAATTTAATAGACAAAGGATTAACGCATAATTTTGATATGCAGAATGCCCTTAAAAATTTAGAAATAGCCGCACAAAAAACAAAACAGGCCAAGTTGGAATGGTTGCCTTCTATAGGTTTAGAAGCAGGGAGTGTAGCCTATCAATATCGCTCTGAGAATTATTATGGTACCCCTTCTACTAATTACTATAAAAATAAAGGAGAAGAGCCACCAACCAATATGTATGTTAACTCTGCACAATACACTTCAGGTTTAGACTTGAGCTGGGAAATCGATATTTGGGGAAAGATCAAAAGTCAAACCGCAGAACAATTGGCGCGTTTTCTGCAAACAGCAGAAGCGAAAAAAGCCATTCAGACCGAACTGATTGCCAAGATAGCACAAGGTTATTACAACCTACTATTATTAGATGCGCAAATGGAGGTAGCACAGACGAATTACGAATTAACAAAAAACACATTAAAGATTGTTGAATTACAACGTGATGCAGGACAGATAACCTCTTTAGCTATCACGCAAACCCGCAATCAAATGTTAGTGGCTAAAGCGCTAATTCCATCCCTAAAGCAACAAATTGCCACGCAGGAAAATGCACTTTCCTTATTGACAGGTCAATTACCAACGAGCATAGTGAGGGAAGTTAAGCTTGCAGATGTTAAACAGGAAGAGCTAGGAAGTATCGGCTTGCCTTTGGCCTTGCTACACTATCGTCCAGATGTGCAAATGGCAGAATTAGAACTAAAAGCAAGAAATGCCGCAGTAGGTGTTGCACAAACCGCTCGATATCCTTCCTTAACGATTAATCTTGAGGGGGGGGTTAACAGCATGCTAGGAGAAAATTGGTTCAATATTCCAGGTTCTCTTTTTGGAAGCTTAATCGGAAAAGTAGCCAATCCTATTTTCAACAAACGCAAGCTAAAAACAGCTTTTGAAGTAGCGAAAATAGAACGCACAAAGAGTGAAATCGACTTTCAAAAAACGGTATATACGGCCGTAACCGAAGTAACAGATGCTTTGATTAACCTCAAAACTTCAGAGGAACAGATCGAAATAGCAGATGAACAAGTAACGACTTCTCGTTTGGGTGTGAAGCAATCGAACTTATTATTCAACAGTGGATATGCAACCTATATTGAGGTCATCAATGCGCAGAAAAATATGTTGGACAATGAGTTAAACCTAAATAAACTGAAATTGAACAAGCTTCAGTATGGAGTACAATTATACAAATCATTAGGTGGTGGTTGGCAATAATAAATTGGTGTATTTTTTTCACAGCCATTCTCCTATAAAAGCGAAAAGAGGAATAACTTTCCTCCTTTTCGCTTTTTTTATTTTTCTTCTACTTGCTGTTCTAACTCGGATGCTTTTTCCTGTATCCACTCTTGCATCCATTGCTGGAAGGACTCTACTTTCTTCTCGTTTTTATCTAGCCATTGTTTATTTCCCCCAGGAGTCATCTGATAAATATAGTTACAAAAAACATCCTTTTCTCTTATTGCATTAAAGAAAGGTACATAAAACACTAAGTCTAATTCCAACATAGAAGCTGGATTTTCTGTTTTCACTCCTTGCAACAAACCTAAAAAATTAGTAGTCCTATCACAGAATCCTTGTATATCTTGTCCTATTTTCAGTTCGAAATTTGCCGCAGCATTGAGCACTAATCCCATCTCAACCATTCCATACTTGGAATCTGCTTCCAAACTTCCTTTTGGAATTGTTAGATTGACTACATTTTTCTCCTCTGTTGAAACAGTCACCCCATGTGCAAAGGATTGCTCAATCAATTGCAACATCTTTACACTGCGTGCCGAATGCTGATCTAACAACAAGAAAAAGTAAGCGGACAACATAGATTCGATGCGCAACTGCTGACTTTCTTTTAGAACAGCCAACATATAATGCGAACTAGCATGTAGGGGGTTATCGTAAATACCCGCTACTAAAGCCCGTTCCGCTCCATCAAGATTATTCAGTTTAAAATAACAGATAGCCAAGTTGTAATACACCATAACATCTGCCTCATATTTTTCTATCGTATCTTCTAATAATTCAATTGCTTCCTGTACGCGATTTTGATTACTTAACGTCGATGCTTTAACTACAATAGCAGGAACAGTATATCTCCCTCCTCTTTCGATTGCTTTATTACTGTATTCAAGGGCTAAATCATATTGTTTCGCATACATATAACTCATGCCTATTTCATAATATGCAATACTAGAATTTGGATCTAATTCCAACATTTTTTGGTAACTCTCAATGGCCTTTTCATACTGTCCATTGTCGTGATAAGCAATTCCTTCTTTTACTAATTCTTCCAATTGATTTTGAGCTTGAACTGCTACAAGGGAAAACAGCGATAAACACAGAACGATTACATACTTTTTCATAACGAAATGATTGGAATTATTATAAATCTTAAGCGTCCAAGATACTCCTTTTTTATTTTATTAACCAGTATACCCTTTAAATGGTACAACAAATATTCTCGAGGTTATTAGTAATTAAATTTATACCCCTTATCTTTGCAAGTGAAGAGCTACGACTAATTCCCTAATTTAAAAAGACAAGTATGAAAGAACAATACGAACAGATTGCCATTCAATATCACAGTGAAGTATTAGAAAAAGAGACAGAAGAGATTTTATGGGGAATTGTAGTTGATGCAGAGAAAAATTTGTTTCAGATAGACAATATTCCGTTCTATGGTCCGGAATTATCTTGCGAAGATGTGGTGCATGCCACCTATGATGAGAAAGCAAAGCGCTATCAAGTGGTACACGTGGAGCAACCTTCTGGAAACACGACAGTTCAAGTGATGGTACTCAAAGAAAAATACAACCGTGAGGATTTGTACAACGAGATTTTATACGCACAAACGGAAATTGAATTAGTAGATGATTATTACTTCGTCATCAATGTCCCTGCAAAAACAGATTACAAAAATGTATATGCCATTCTAGCTGCTTTAGAAGAAGAACAGGTTATTTCTTTTGCTGAGCCTAATTTATCACCAAAGCACAATGCAGATATTAGAAAATAAAAAAAAGCCTCGTAAAAAATGAATACGAGGCTTTTTTATTTCTATTTTTTCTTAGAACTGGAAGTAAATAAAGGGTTGCGGACCTGCTGTAGCAGTTGCATACACCACCCAAAACACAAATCCCAACACCACTGATTTAACAAAGATTGGTGCAACATTAAACCATTGATGAGGAATAGCCATCCAACGTTTAGGAATAAAATGCCATACAAATCCAATAGCGATTAACAAAAATACATTTTTGTATCCCATGATAATTGTTTTCCAAGCTTCCCAATCGTATTCAAGATCTGCAATATTATAAATGATATTCAATGCCGTATCAAATGAATTCGCACGGAAGAAAATCCAACAGAACGTAACAAAGTGAAACGTCAAAATAATGGAAATCACGCGCCATACAAAAGAAGCGGGTTTATCTTTTTTACGCGGAAACAACTCCATCACTAATTTGTGTACAGCTAGAGCAATTCCGTGTAAAGCCCCCCATACGATAAAACGCAAGCTAGCCCCGTGCCACAATCCCCCTAACAACATCGTGGTCAGCAAATTGAAGTTGGTAAACAAACTCTTTTCTTTTGTTTTAGACAAAGCGATGGTCAATAGAAACACAACCAAAGATAAAATACCGATAATCAAAGGGTAAATACTCGAGTTGTAGCTATACACTCCCCAACCTATAATTCCAACGAAAAACAGCCCTGGAAAGAAGTATCCTCCAAACGTTCCCTTTCGATTCCCTCCTACTGAAATATAAAGAAAATCCTTTAGCCAAGTAGATAAGGAAATATGCCATCTTCTCCAAAATTCCGTAATAGACGTAGACTGATAAGGCAGATTAAAGTTCATCGGCAGGCGATAACCCAATAGCAAAGCAATACCAATAGCCATA
This sequence comes from Myroides fluvii, assembly GCF_009792295.1. Classification (NCBI taxonomy): domain Bacteria; kingdom Pseudomonadati; phylum Bacteroidota; class Flavobacteriia; order Flavobacteriales; family Flavobacteriaceae; genus Myroides; species Myroides fluvii. The sequence goes on from NZ_CP039934.1 coordinate 321,601, forward strand.
TCAGAATATCCAGAGAAATCACAGTAAATCTGAATGGCATAACCGTAAGAAGCCATTAAATTTTCAAAAGCAGTATAACTATTTGGAGCATCGAATACGCGATCTACAAAATTAATGGATATATAATCTGAGATAACAGCCTTTTTTAAAAGCCCTCCAATAATTAACAACATTCCTTCATTTACCTGTTCTCTTGTAACTAAAAGATTGGAGTAGATCTGAGGAATAAAATCCTTTGCCCGCACAATAGGTCCAGCGACCAATTGAGGAAAGAAAGAAATGAAAAACAGATAGTCTAAAAAGTTTTTAGTGGGTTCTATTTCTTTGCGATAAATCTCAATAATATAACTAATCGACTGGAAGGTATAAAACGAAATTCCAACAGGTAAAATCAAATCATCTAAATGGAATTTGGTATCTGCGAAGAAATTAAATCCATCTAAAAAGAAATTGGTATATTTAAAATAGCCTAATAATCCGAGATTTAACACCACACTTAAGGTGAGTAAGAATCGCTTTTTCGCCTCATTTGTACTGTGGTGGATGGTATTGGCAAAGGTGTAATCCATCAACGATGATCCTATCAAAATGAAGAGGTACAAACCACTTGATTTATAATAGAAAAACAAGGAGAACAGCACCACATACAATAAGCGGGCATGAAACGTTTTTCTTAGACCAATATAAATAACGTAGAAAACAATAAACATCCCCAAAAACAAAGCCGAGTTAAACAACAAGGGTTCTTTGGGGTTAAATGTAAACCAGTGAATCACGTCATCCAAGGTTACAGTGGGCAATTCTATATTAAATAGACTCATTTGTCTGTGTAGTTTCTGTTGAAAAATAGTTCTGATATACCTTCATTAATCCTTCAAAAAACAAGGTTCCAGTATATTCATAACCTTTAATGGTATAATGTACTAAGTCTTTGGACAACATTTGTTCATCAATCAAATAAGGCAATCCCAGGGTGCCTCCTAAGTTGTAATACATATCCCAAATCGCATAGTTTTGCTCAATGCCATTAATGATAATTTCATTGGCCAACGTACTTGCTATTGTATTGGGTTTTCCTTTTGAAAAATAACTAGGGGGCGGTGAGGTAACTAAAATTGACGTTTGCGGGTTTCTAGTTTTCACTTCCATCAAAAATCGATTGATCTCCTTTCTAAAACTCGCTCCATCAATTTTATCAAAAGCTTCATTTGTTCCCAAGGACAAGATAATCAAATCTGCTTCCAGTCCTTCTAATTGTTCAAAAAACAAAGGATACTTGTTGTAATCTGAATAGCGTGCACCATTAACGCCAATCGTGTGGTATACGATTCCCGGTTGATCATTTTCTAATACCAGTCCATTTAAGTCATTCGACTCATTTTGAGCCACAGCATACAGATAAAACTGTGCTGTTGTACTAGGGAAATCAAAAGAAACAAACGTTTTTTGCTTGTTGTAATTAACAGGATGAAACACCGAAGTAGCAAGCTGTGGTCGTTCAACTTCTTTTGTGGGAATCACTAAAGTTTTACCTGCTTGTATTGCGGTAGATTTTAACTTATTTAATTGTTTTAAATGCGCTACTGTGGTATTGTATTTTTGTGCAATACCCGATAGTGATTCTCCAGCTTTAATTTTATGTGAACTCGTCTTAGCGACTGTTGTATTGGTTAAATTCAGTTCGCGATCCGTTGTTCCTACCCGATACGTCAATTCGTCAGTAGGGGTAAAAAGTTTCACTCTAGTGAAAGCAAATTTACTTTCTCTCAAATCGACCTTAATCACTGCGTCTTTGGTACTAGAAGACAAGGCGATGCCACTCAACCCTACTTTAGCGCCATTAACTGGATAGATATTTCTTCTGTTCTCCCAGTCAGAATTACTAGAATAACGCACGAAATTATTGCTATTGGTACGTGCTAACTGATAGGGAAAAGTAAATCCCAATCCCCCATTTCCAAACTGTTCTTGGATCAAATTGCGCACTTTTCCACTAAAAAAATCAGCTTGAATATGCGAATCTCCAATGTGAACAATATTGACTTTTTTTCGCTCGCCCTGACTCAATTCTCTCAAGCTAGTAAAAAAATGTTTTAATTGTTCTGGATAATAAATCATATTCTTGTAGGGCTCATTTAGTGTATCTTGTACCTGAGCTGTATCTATATCTTCCTGATCTTTTGGTTGTACTTGAGCTAAAATACTCGTGCTCACCAAAAGCAGTAGAGAAACCATAACTTTACTCCCTTTCTTCATTGGACACCGTATCTATTTCTTTTTGAACTTTATTTCTATGTAGGGAATCTTCATTCAAATTACTTCTCCCTCTTTGTCTAGTTTCCCCTCCTTTTTCTTTTTTATACGTAGCGTATCCTTCTTCTAATTGTTTAAAAATTAAAGCAGATACCGTTTGTGCACCTCTAAAATTAAAGTGGGTGTAATCTTTATTAGCTTTCGCTGGTGATCCTTCTACCCATTGAACCATCGAACCTTTTCCTCCCATCGCCTCATATAAATTGAAAAAACCCGTTTTGGATTCCATTGCATACTTGCGCTGTGCACGCATCAATGGGGTTACCGCTGAATCAGTTGCCATGGTCAAATCATATTTCGTCGACTTATCAGCTGTAGAAATAACTAAGATGGATGCTTTTGGAAAACACTGTCTTAAATGACTAACGACTTTATTCATTTGTTTGGTATACCAACTGTAATTATGTGATCCATAATTTAATACATTGGTTCCATAATGTAAGATAATCAAGCTATAATCCAATTCTTTTTGGAATTTCTGCATGACAGCTACGTTGAATAAAGATAAAGGTAATCCGGAGTTTCCGCGGCTTGAAAAATTATCTACCTGTACCCCCGTTGGACTACTAACATCGATACCATATAACGGAATCGAATCCGCATGAAGAAATTGCAATTTCAATTGTTTGATTGAACTTCCTCCGGTCAATTTCAGTTTATTCAATGCTGTAGCGGCATTTAAGGATTTTCGAAGGGTATCTTTTTGCATAATAACCTCAACTGTACCGCGTGTATTAGTCGATCTACCATAATACAATGTTGGGTTATTCAGCGTCGTCATATTGCGTATATTACCTGCTTGATAACTTACCCAGGTAGGTCTTACGGTGTCTTTAACAAAGAACACTTGTCCACCTACACCAAACGGTTTGCGTGGATTTTTTACATTTAAATAAGACTGAACCTTCCAATTTGGCGAATACTTATGCGTCACAGATCCCCTAGATTGAGAAGACTCCGACGTAATTTGGATAAATCCAACCCCAGAACCCCCGTATTTATCTTGGTAATTTTTGCGCAAATCTTGAACAATCATATCACCATCTGTCATAGAATCTCCATAATAGGCGATACGCGCACGTCCTTGATTTTCCATCTCTACTTGGTACAAACGGCTAAAGAAGTAATCCAAAAAGACCATTCCTTTAAAGCTTGCTTCCCCTTCATTGGAAAACAAATCTTCTTCTTGAATGACAAGTACTTCTCCTTCTTCTGTATCAGAAGCAGGAGTAGTTTCTCCTTTTACGGCTACTTTTTCCTCTTCAATTGCCTCCAATAACAAGCTGTCAATTACCACATTGCTCGTTTTGGGTTTTTCTTCCGAAAAAATCTTTTGAGGCAAATTTGCCTTAAAGAATAAAAAAAAGCCACTAGCCAATATAACAATGGCTAATGACTGTATCATGTATGATTTTACTACTTTCACAAAGAACGAAATTACATACGATTTGGTACCGCAATTCCCAACAAAGAGAATGCGTCTTGGATCACCAAACCAACTTTTTGAGATAATTGTACTCTAAACGTTTTCAACGTTAGGTCTTCTTCTCCAAGAATAGAAACCGATTGATAAAAAGAATTGTATTCTTTTACCAAGTCATACACATAATTTGCAAGTAAAGCTGGACTATGTGAACGTGCTGCATTTTGAATTACTTCTGGGAAGTCTTCCAACAACTTAATTATTTCCTTTTCTTTCGGATCTAAAGCGATAGCCGTTATTTCAGTTGATAAATCAAACGCTGCTCTGCGCAAAATCGATTGAATACGCGCATAAGCATATTGAATAAACGGTCCTGTATTTCCAGCAAAATCGACAGATTCTTCCGGATTAAACAAGATGCGTTTCTTAGGATCAACCTTTAAAATATAATATTTAAGCGCCCCTAAACCGATGGTGTTATAGAGCGTTTCTTTTTCCTCTTCCGAATAACCTTCTAATTTACCTAATTCTTCTGAAATCGAACGAGCCGTATTGGTCATTTCTTCCATTAATTCATCTGCATCTACAACCGTACCCTCTCTACTCTTCATTTTTCCTGAAGGTAAATCTACCATTCCGTAAGACAAATGGAATAAACTATCGGCCCAATCAAACCCTAAGCGTTTCAGAATCAAGAACAACACTTTAAAGTGATAATCTTGCTCATTTCCAACGGTATAGACCATCCCTCCAATATCAGAAAAATCTTTTACACGTTGAATCGCTGTACCGATATCTTGTGTCATGTACACGGATGTACCATCTCCACGAAGGACTAACTTTTCATCTAATCCATCGTCTGTTAAGTCAATCCAAACAGAATTATCTTCTTTTTTAAAGAATACACCACGTGCTAATCCGTCTTCAACAACATCTTTACCTAGCAAATACGTATCACTTTCGTAATAGTTCTTATCAAAATCGATTCCCAAGTTTGCATAAGAAACGGCAAAACCATCATATACCCATTGGTTCATCATTTTCCATAACTCAATTACTTCAGGCTTTCCAGCTTCCCAATCCAATAGCATTTCTTTTGCCTCCTTTATAATTGGCGCTTCTAATTTAGCTTGATCTTCTGTCAGACCACTCGCCATCAGATCTTTAATTTGAGCCTTGTACTCCACATCAAATTTCACGTAGTAGTTTCCTACTAGTTTATCGCCTTTTAATCCTGTTGAGGTTGGAGTTTCTCCATTGCCAAACTTTTGCCAAGCCAGCATAGACTTACAAATATGGATTCCTCTATCGTTGATAATTTGTGTTTTATACACCTTTTTCCCCGAAGCTTTTAAAATTTCAGCAACCGAAAATCCAAGTAAGTTATTGCGTACGTGACCTAAGTGTAACGGTTTATTTGTATTAGGCGAAGAATATTCAACTAATACTGCTTTATCATTTGCGTCTGGAGTTTTAAACCCATAGTGTTCCTCTTTATTCATCTCCGCAAAAGAAGATAAATAGTAACTTTCTGCAACAACTAGATTCAAAAATCCTTTTACGACATTAAACCGCTCTATTTCAGTTGTATTTTCAACTAAATACTCACCGATTTTAGTTCCTATTTCGATAGGATTTCCTTTAATCTGTTTTAAAAATGGAAAAATAACAACTGTAATATCTCCTTCAAATTCTTTCCTAGTAACTTGATATTCTACTTTATCAATTACTACATCGTACAGCTCTTTGGCTGCATTTATAATCTGAGGAGTTAAAATCTGATTCAACATCATTAACAAAATTTAATAGGCAAAGATAATTCTTATTTTATCATGAATAAAATAGATAAAAGGAAAATTTATATCCAAAGGAATTGGTTTTCTTATTTTATTTTAGAGAAGCGTTCTTTTTAATTGATTAATCCGGCTGTATTCCTTCAAAAAAGCAAAAAAAGAAGGCTATAATTCCTTATTTGTTTCTCTCTTTCTATATTCTAGTGGTGGTAAATCATGTAAATCTTTAAATGCGCGATAAAAAGAGGTAGTAGAGCTAAAGCCTACCTCTACGCCTATTTCTTTTACGGATAGCTCAGTATACTGGGAATTCGTCAACATTTGTTGCGCCTTCGATACACGAATTGCATTGACATACTGATTAAAATTAGTTTGTAACTGGTTAGAAAAAAAATAGCTCAACTCATACTTACTCGTTTCTAAAGTTTCGGCTAACTTGGTTAGACTAAGGGTAGAATCAAAGAAATACTGAATTGGCAATCCTGCTAAAGATTCTTTTATCATTTGCAAACGTTGAATATCTACATTTGATTTCGCATATTTAGTCCATTCTTTTTTGTCATTCGTTCTTGGAGCTGTAGCCTCGGACAAGGGTACAAATCGTTCACGATGCTCTTGAGGTACAAACGCGTATAGCTTAGCTATATATTGCTGAAGAAAAACTAAACTCAAAAACAACAATACAAAAATAAATAGAAGTAAGCTCACCGTCATCATCCACTTGAAATTAACAAAAAAAACGGCTACGAACAGACTGCTATTCAAAATAAAAAAACAACTAAACAACAGGAAAGGCTTCCCTTTCTTATGAGGTACATTTTTTAAAGCCGAAAGGAATAAAAAACTATAATACAACATAGAGACAAACAAGAGAGCCACGAAGGATAAAAGAAAAACCTCCTCTTCTATATCAAAAAGATCCTGGATAAAAAACTCAATCAAAGTCAATATAGCTAAGACATAAGATAAATAAAACTCAACTATATATCCTTTATTTCGGTTGACTATTTTGTTCGACTCGATAAAACAAAAATAATAACTAGGCCAAAACAAGAATAGGAATCCCACAATGACATGATTGACAATACGCTCACTCTGTACAATAAATACAATTAACTCAACGATTGAAAATAAAAGTATTAACCAAGTAAATTGTCGCCTTCTATCAAAGTGATTTTCTTTTGAAGGATTGATTTTACCATCTAAAACCAAAGTAAATACATTAACTACACACAGTATTGTAAGGATGATAACCGCAAAAAGACTTTCTATCGTATACAATTCCATGATAAGCACTTATTTTTTTTCTATTTTTTCAAGGTATTGAATAAAAAAAGAAGGATTAACACCAATACTCTTTTTAAACTCTACAGAAAAACTACTATGAGAACCAAACCCCACAACCTCTGCTAGGTGACTAATTTTGTAGTCTCTATATTCTTTTTCAAAACGCATGAGTTTCACACTTTCTAAAAGCCTTAATTGTGTAAGATAGGTTTTAAATTCTACTTGCTTATGTTTTTGAAAAACATAAGCAAGAGCTGTTGTAGTTGCTTGACAATATTCTGCCAGCATTTCTAACGTAAGTGCGCTATTTGTAAAACGCTTTTCTTGCTCAAAGCGAAGCAAAGCTTCTATGATTGCTTTTTCCTTTTCATCACAAGGTATATTATACCAACTCAATCCTTGAAAAAAGGCGGCTAACTCACTTTCTTTAGCTTGAACTATTTTTTGTAAAAAAGCAGTCGAAGACTCTTCCCCTGCTTCATTCTCCTTATTTCTTTTGCGTCTTATAACGAAATAAATTCCTGGAGCCAACAACAAAACAACTAAAAATGAAACAATTACAACTAAATACTTTTTATTTTTAGTTGTAATTTCATCTTTAAATTGTTGCTGTTGTTCTAATAATTCATTAACTGTTTTTGTTCTAAACGCTTCTTTTTCGTGTCGTTCATTCAAGTACAATTTATTATACTTGCTATAATTTTCCCAATCCTCAATGGATTCATAATATTCTCTCAAATAATCATAACAAGTTTCCTTGAGATCTCTATTATCATTAACTATCGCTATATGTAACCCTTTGTGATAGTAATCTAAAACTTGATTAGCTGTAACCGGGCGCTGTTGTAACACATAAAGTTTTGCTAATCCTGCATAAATATATCCTAAAGCAAGGTAATCTTCAATGTCCTCCTCCTTCCTGATATATTCATATCCCTTATCATATGCTTTTTCTGCCTTGTCATATTGCTTGAGTTCTAGGTAATTGATTCCTCTATCCTGTTCTAGCGAACACATATAGTGGTTATAATGAATAAGTGCTGTGCCAACTTTAGCGATATAACTTTCCGCACGCTGGATACTCAATAGAGCTTCATTATAATTTTTTTGATCATAATAATAAGCTGACAATAAATGATAATAATAAAAATAGGAAAAATTGCGATCATGTTCACCTGGAACAAGTGGAATTACAGTTTCAATCTTATCAAAATACAACTTAGCCTCATTAAAAAGACCCAAACGACTGTATTCAGCTCCAACGAAACCATACAAACGGCTCAACCATTTATAGCTTTTGTTTTTTTCTGCTAAATCAATCGCTTGAAAAGCATATTGTAAAGAAGTTGGAATATTAAATTCATCGTGATAAAGATAGGCATGTATAAAGAGAGCGTGTACTTTCACATGAATATCAGTCTCATTTTTATAAATTGAATCCACCAAGAAAAAAGCTCTTTCTTTATTTTTCGATCGAACCTCTGTGAGGATATTTGCCAATAGCATTTCTGATTTACTTACTTGTGCTTGTGCCAAGGTGCAAATGAGAAGAACGATAAGTATCCCAAAATTTCTTTTTTTCTTCATCCATTTTTTATTTAACATTCAATACCATCGCGCTCATTTGAATAATCATAACCACATCCTCAATCGCAATTACTTGGGCAATCCTAAATTTTTAAAGCGAATCAATGCTATTTCTATCAAACATGCAAATTACGAAAGAATTTCAGACTTTTTAAAATCTATTATTACGCTCCAAAGCCAATTTTTAAAAAAAATAACTCTTGTTAACACAATCTCACTATTGACGAAGGTTGCGATAGATTTGAACCAACTTTTTCTAAACATCAGAAACAAACTACTACTTTACCCCTACATTCACTGTAATTTATTCAAATTAACTGCTAATTCTCAATATGTAAATGTTAAAAAAGTCAACGAGAAAAAAGTAAAAAGACTTAATTCAAAAAAATAACCTAACACACTAACAGTCATTAACTTAATCAACATTACCAAATTATTAGAAAAGATTTTATTACTTTTTTGAAAAGCCTTTGCTTTCTTTTTTCGACAATTTTGAGACAGATATAATCACAACCTAGGAAGGCTATCTTTTTCGTGCGTTGCGTTTTACGTAGCAGCACTTCGTCGTCCCCACAACAAGTATACAGATACCTTCCTTCTTGTGAGAGACTTTAACTAAGTCTCCTATCATACTATTTCTGTAAAAAATGAACCAAAATTGCTATGAAACGAAAAAAAAATCAGATTCTATTCAGCCATTTAATCTTCTTATTCTTTAGTTTGTCTTTGGCATTTACGAGCACAGCTGGGAATGCCAATTGTACAAATCCACCAAACTCTATTTTGCTTACTCCAACTAGAACAGTATTAGAAGCAGGAAAATCGTACCACATTAATGAAAACACAACCTTAACAGGAAATAGTCTTACCATAAAAGCTGGTGCTAAATTATACATTCCTACAGGTGTAGTTCTTCAAGCTGGAGGCACCATGCACATGGAGGGAGGAGAAATCAACATCTGTGATCATGCTGGTTTTTTCTTCAAAGGAGCGGTAAATATTGGGAAATTAGCGAGTCAAAAGGACGCTATTATCAATGTAGGAAATTTTAGTTTTTTTAGCGTTAATGGATCCATCAGTCAACTTGACCCTTCTAGCGGAAACGCAGATACCCCTGGCAAAGCACAATTTAATTTAGGGGATGGTGCAAATATCAATGTTTGCGCTACCCTATCTATTGCTTCCCTTCACTATCCGATGGTTAACTATGTTGGTGTTGGTGATGTCAATGCCAATGTAGTCAATCGCGCTCCTGCCGCAGGTACGCCTGGCGCACGCTTATCTGAATCAGAATTCGTCAATTGGTTTGCCTTAGCCGGTTTGGCGCACGTATCACCAGGAAACGCAAACTTGTGTACCAATGCTTCGGCTTGTCAAGACATGTGGCCTCCAGGGCTAAAACAAGAGATTGAGGGTATCTGTTCTGAAACGGGAGGAAATACCAATCCCAAACCCGCATTAACCCTAACCAAAACGGGTAAATTTAACGAAACAAGTGAAAATGAAGGATATGCGAGTATTGGAGAGACTATAACGTATACTTTTAAAGTAAAAAACACAGGAAATGTTCCTTTGCGAAGAATTCTAATTACAGATGATCGTTTAACAGATCTTCCTACACCTGCGTACATGAGTGGAGACACCAACAACGATGGTTTACTCGATACCACAGAGACCTGGACCTATCAAGCGATTTACACCCTAAAAGAAGAAGATATAGATCGAAATGCAGTATATAACATTGCTACAGTAAAAGGTTCTGATTTCAAGTATAATACAGCTACTGCAACTTCTTATGATCCTAATCCATTACCTTTAGACACACCGGATCACCCAGGCGTGCTAGCTGACTGTCCTAAATGTACGATTGTACTATTAAAAGAGTACTTCCTTTTAGTCACCAATCCACATATTATACAATTAATGAGAAACCTCGATGATTAACCTCTCGTTAAAAAAATAATCTATACGCAAGACTTAGTAATCAAACTAAGTCTTTTTTTATCATCTTCCCCCAGTTCTTTTCCTATCCGCTTTTTTACCTATATTTGATTCAAAATCAATCAAATTGACTATGAAAAAATTCCCAGCAAAGAAAAAAGGATTCCTTGTATATCCAATCATTGCGAGTATTATTCCCGTGGTTGTTTTTTTCACCCATGAAGGTAGTCTAAAACACCTCTGGTTTGACTTTGCTCTAAGTAGTTTGCCCTTTTTGTTATTGATTTGGATCTACTTTTCTACTACCTATTGGATTCAGGACAATCACCTACATTATCGATCTGCATTTATCCGTGGAAAGATAAGCATTATTCGCATCAATGAAATTCAATTAAACAAGTCGTTATGGGTGGGATTAAAGCCAGCTCTAGCTACCAAGGGAATGATTATCACGTACAACACCCATGATGAAATCTACATAGCCCCGATTGACAATAAAGAGTTGGCAAATGAATTAATAGAAATTAACCCTGATATTAAAACAGTAAATCACCCCTAATTAATAAGGAGGCATTCTTTTTGAGGGAAATTTCACGATCAGTGAATAAGGGTAAAAAACATTTCGAATCGCTATATCAATCAACGCAAGACGCAAGTGATACACAATAGAAGCTTGTACACTATAAAACAAAAAAAGCCTATTCAAATGAATAGGCTTTTTTGTTGTGGGCGATGAGGGATTCGAACCCCCGACCCTCTCGGTGTAAACGAGATGCTCTGAACCAGCTGAGCTAATCGCCCGAATTGTATGTAATCTAAATATTGTGGGCGATGAGGGATTCGAACCCCCGACCCCCTCGGTGTAAACGAGGTGCTCTGAACCAGCTGAGCTAATCGCCCGAATTGCGTTAATTAAAAATATGTGGGCGATGAGGGATTCGAACCCCCGACCCCCTCGGTGTAAACGAGGTGCTCTGAACCAGCTGAGCTAATCGCCCGAATTAACTTTTATTTAAATATTGTGGGCGATGAGGGATTCGAACCCCCGACCCCCTCGGTGTAAACGAGGTGCTCTGAACCAGCTGAGCTAATCGCCCAAATAAATATTTCTATAAATTCGGAATATTTCAATATGTGTAAGAATGGTGGGCGATGAGGGATTCGAACCCCCGACCCTCTCGGTGTAAACGAGATGCTCTGAACCAGCTGAGCTAATCGCCCTTTCTTAATGAACGTGTAATCATGTGTTGATTACGGGTGCAAATATACGACGGGATTTTATGTTTGCAAGCTTTTTGAAACTTTTTTTTATAAAATTTCAGCTACCACAAACGTACTCCCTCCTATATAAATCAGGTCTTCTACCCCAGCCAAAGCTTTAGCCTGCGCATAAGCTTCTGGTATTGAATCACAAACAACTCCCTCCAATCCAAATTCCTTCGCTTTCTCTGCTAAAATATTCCCATCTAATCCGCGAAAAATAGTTGGCTTCGCAAAGAAATATTTAGCCTCTTTAGGCAAAAAAGGCAATATACTTTGTAAATCTTTATCATTCACCACACCAAAAACAAGATATAATTGCTTGTATCTTTCCGTTTTTAGCTGTTCCATTACAATTGAAAGACCGTGTTCATTGTGGGCCGTATCTGCAATAACCTTCGGATTTTCTTGTAAAACCTGCCAACGTCCTTGTAATTTTGTATTTGCCACCACGTTATTCAGTCCATTTACCTCATCTTCTGCTGTGATTGAAAAATCTTTTCGCACTAATGCAATCACCTGACGAACAGTTCGTATGTTTTTTTGCTGATAGATTCCTTTTAAATCAGAGGTCCACCCATTAGACGCAAAAGTTTCTGAAGCAAAATAAATCGGGCTTTCCATTTCCTTAGCTTTAGCGATAAAAACGGGTTTTGTTTCAGCTGTATATTCTCCTATCACTACAGGAATGTGGGGCTTTATAATTCCTGCCTTTTCTCCAGCAATTGCCGCTAGTGTATTTCCAAGAAACGCAACGTGATCTTTTCCTATATTCGTAATCACAGATACTAACGGTGTAATAATATTGGTTGCATCCAATCTACCGCCCATCCCTACTTCTATAACCGCAACATCTACCTCCTCTTCTTTAAAATACTGGAAAGCCATCCCCACAGTCATTTCGAAAAAACTCAGGGATTCACGTTCAAAAAAAACTTTATTTGCCTCGATAAAATCAACGACAAATTTTTCTGTTATCTCTTCTCCATTTATTTTGATGCGCTCTCTAAAGTCTTTTAGATGTGGTGAGGTATATAACCCTACTTTATAGCCAGCTTCTTGTAAAATAGAAGCCAACATAGAGGAAGTCGATCCTTTGCCGTTTGTACCAGCAATGTGTAAGGTTTTAATCTGCTTTTCGGGATGGTTTAAATGGGCCGCTAATTTTTCAATATTCGACAAATCTGCTTTGTAAGCAATTGCTCCTTGTTGTTGGTACATTGGAAGTTGTTCAAACATCCATAAGACAGTTTCTTGATAGGTCATGGCTTAAAAAATATAGGACGAACGCCTACGATCACTAATTATTTTTTATAAATCTCTCTGTTTCAAATACTTTAATAAAACAACGTTTTACTTTGAAAAAGTCAATCAAAGATAGGTCGTTTTGCGGCTGTTAACCAAGTAGATTAACGTTTTTAAACCACACAATTACCACACTGGATCAAAAATATCGTAGATAATACCCGCACTGTGATCGTATTGCGCTCCAGTAACACTAGCTAATGTATTGACTTCATCTCTCACCTTAAGCACGCCCAATAAAGCAAAAATAAGCGCTTCCTTGTAGTTAATCAGCACAGGTTGCGGTATATCAAATTGATAGGATGCCGCATGATAACGAATGCGCTCCATCAAATAGTGATTAAAAGCTCCGCCTCCGGTCACTAAAATTCTCGCTTGTTCGGGCAATTGAATCCCTTGAGCAATTTGCTGTGCAATATGTTCTACAAACGTAGCCAAATAATCTTCCGCCGTTTGAGGATACAATGCTATTAAGGGTTGAATATGACTCGCTACAAATTCAACGCCCAATGATTTTGGCGCCGTTTTCGCATAGTAATCCAATCCATTTAGCGCTTCCAATAAAGGAGAAGATATTGTACCTGCTTGCGCTAATTTTCCTTCATCATCATATAAAAAACCACAGCGTTGTGCTTGTTCATTGAGCAGAACATTAACAGGGCACAGATCATACGCAAGGCGATAATTCAGTTTATTTTCATAAGAGACGTTCGCAAAACCACCAAGATTCAAACAAGCATCATACTCGCTAAAAAGCAAGCGATCACCTATAGGAACTAAGGGAGCTCCTTGGCCTCCTAACAGTACATCTTGCACGCGAAAATCACAAACCACCTTATGTTGAATCAAATCCGCCAAAATGGGTAGATTTCCAATCTGAACGGTATATCCCAAATCGGGGCGATGTAAAATAGTATGTCCGTGTGAACAAACAAAGTCAACAGATTCTAAGGCGTGTTCTTGAATAAAGGCAGTAATCACTTCCGCTAAATGCACGGTATACTGTTCATCTAACACATCTAATTCTACCTTATTTAAAGTAATGGCTGTTTTCAGTTTCTTTCTCCATGTTTCTGTGTAAGGCATCGTTTGCCCTTGTTCAATTTCAAACGACCATTTTCCTTGATTGAAAGACAAGGTAACATAGACCAAGTCGACTCCATCAAGAGAAGTTCCTGACATGATTCCGATAACGCGGTATTGACTATTTTTCATAGGTATAAATTTACGCATACTAATTGAATATTTGATATTATTCCGCTATATTTGAACTTCTAAATTTTACAGATTACAAAGCATAAAATAAACAATCAATGGATTTTAAATTAACAGAAGAACAACTAATGATTCAACAGGCTGCGCGTGATTTTGCACAGACCGAATTATTACCAGGTGTTATTGAAAGAGACGAGCATCAAATTTTCCCAACAGAGCAAATCAAAAAATTAGGTGAGCTTGGTTTTTTGGGAATGATGGTTGATCCAAAATATGGAGGAAGTGGATTAGATAGCGTATCTTACGTACTAGCAATGGAAGAAATTGCAAAAGTTGACGCTTCTACTGCTGTAGTTTTATCTGTTAATAACTCATTAGTTTGTGCAGGTTTAGAGAAATATGCAAATGAAGAGCAGAAAGAAAAGTACTTAACTCAGGTAGCTTCAGGAGAAGGAATCGGAGCTTTTTGTTTATCTGAGCCAGAAGCAGGATCCGATGCAACTTCTCAAAAGACAACGGCTATTGACATGGGGGATTACTACCTATTAAACGGTACAAAAAACTGGATTACCAACGGTAGTACAGCCTCTTTTTACATTGTAATTGCACAAACAAATCCAGAAAAGAAACACAAGGGAATCAATGCTTTTATCGTAGAGAAGGGATTGCCAGGATTTGAAATTGGAGCAAAAGAGCAAAAAATGGGAATCCGTGGATCTGATACTCACACCTTATTATTCACAGACGTAAAAGTACCAAAAGAAAATCGAATTGGCGAAGACGGTTTTGGTTTTGCTTTTGCGATGAATGTATTGAATGGAGGGCGTATTGGTATTGCATCTCAAGCACTGGGAATTGCACAAGGAGCCTATGAATTATCGCTTAAATACGCCAAAGAGCGCAAAGCTTTTGGAACAGAAATCATCAATCACCAAGCAATCGCATTTAAATTAGCAGATATGGCAACACAGATTTCTGCTGCTAGAATGCTTTGTTTAAAAGCTGCTGCTGAAAAAGACGCAGGGCAAGATATTTCAGTTTCTGGTGCTATGGCAAAGTTATTTGCTTCTAAAACAGCAATGGACACCACAATAGAGGCAGTACAAATTCACGGTGGAAATGGATATGTACGCGAATATCACGTTGAGCGTATGATGCGTGATGCTAAAATCACACAGATCTATGAAGGAACGTCTGAAATTCAGAAAATTGTTATTTCCAGAGGAATTTCAAGAGACTAAATTTTATTCTTTACACATACAATAAAAGCGATCCAATGGATCGCTTTTATCTTTTTAAACCTATCTATCAATTTATCTCCCTTTACTGTACTTGAATCGTTATCGGTAAAGTGAATTGAGATCGTACTGTTCGATTATCCTGACGAGCAGGCTTCCATTTTGGCATACTCTTCAATACACGAATCGCCTCTTTTCCTGTTCCATATCCAGGATCACGCAATACTCGAATATCTGTAATGCTCCCGTCTTTTTCAACAACAAAAGACAAAATCACTTGCACCTTAGCTGTATGATCAGGTACGTGTATTTCGCGGAACTTAGAAACAAACGTTTGGCTAAAATGCGCCATGCCTCCCATAGGTTCTGCTTTTTCAGTTGTAAAATGAACAATATCATTTCCCCCTTCTTTATCATCGAGAATTTCTGTGCTTGTACCCGTACCATCCACAACAACTCCAGGGATTTCATCAATTAAAATTTGTCCTTCCTCATTGCCTTTTATCGTTGTACTACCGATTAAAACATCGACTAAATTCTCTTGCTTAGCGGGTTCTTCCGTTACTTCGGTGGCTGAAGCTACTTCTAGTATAGTAAATCGCGCTACATCCATGCTAGAAGCAGGTGCACTGCTCTCTTCTGTCTTAGGTTCTTCTACTACTGGTTTTACGTCTTCTAATTCATCCTTTGGAAAATCTAAATCATCCAGCTCTACGGGTTGATCCAACGTTCCAAAATCACAATAGATGATTTCTCCAGCTGCCAATCCACTTTCTTCTTCAAAAAAAGAAGAAATAGCCGTTGGTACAACAAATACAAAAGCGAATAAACACAAACCACTTCCCAAAGCTAAGAGTGTAGTTCTAGGACTTTCTAGACGTAATTTGTAGGCGCCATATTGTTTATTTCGACCTGCAAATACAATATCTAACCAATCTTTCTTAAATAAATCATTTTTTGCCATAACGAACTGTTTTAATTGATTAAACCTAATACACGTCACAATGCATCTCCCCCCCTTCATTATTACATTGTTTCTAATAAAATTAAACAATAATAATTAATATACAAATAAAATAGACACAACCTTTAAAATTTAACAAACTAAACAAACTAAAACAAAACATATCGCAACACAACAACAACTCTTTTCCTATTCTTGTATCGCTAAAAATCATTGCAGGATAAAATCAAAAAATGCAACGCAACATTTTGTACATTTGTGGTTCAATTCTAACGAAACACCAACATGAAACCCACAAAGTCAATCAAAATAAAAATCATATTCTTATATATTATTCTATTAGGAGCAGTGTTCTTTTCGGGTTTTTACATATACAAAGAAGCTAAAAAATTCACCTTACCCGAGGAACAAGTAGTCAAGGAAAACAACAAGATTTTTCTTGTTAGTAGCACCCTAAACAACCTGTATTCATCCGAGATTTACAGCAGAAATGCCATCGTTACTGGAAACAACAAAGACATTCAAAGCTATTATTCTCATTTGGATACTTTAGTTAATCTAATAGATCGTATTAAACTAACGACAACAGACCAAGCCATTCATCAAAAAATTGATTTGGTCCAAGGCCTATTAAAAAAGAAAAAAGTCAGTTTTAACAATATCATTAAGGCGAGAAAAGAGATTAATGAAGATCGAAACTACAGCGAAGCTATTGACAAGATTTACAATATTCGCGATGAAATAGAAAAGAAAATTCAGCCCATCGTTATTCAATCCAAAGAAAAAGAAAAGCGAAGCGGTTGGGCTAGATTATTTAAAGGCGATCACACCGATACCATCACCAAAACGATTAATTATCCCAACGTTACTGATTCGCTGATCAATGCTATGGAAAGCATTATCCTCAAAGCACAAGAAAAAGTGAATCAACAGCAGGCAAATCTTTTAAAAGAAGAACAGAAACTCGTCATTGAGAATAAAAACATCACCAATGAATTGCGTAAAATCCTTGAGAGCATTGAACAAAACCTACTAACGCTTTCCTATCAAAATATAAACGAATCTAAAGCACGTATAAGCACAGCCTCTACTAATATTGCTTATATAGGAGGTTCTGCTTTATTCGTTATTATTATTTTGGGATATATCATCATCAAAGACATCAACCAAACTCAAGAATATCGTTTAAAATTAGAGCAACTCAACAAAGAGCGAGAAGTATTGTTGCGCAGTAAAACCATGTTATTTGCTACGGTAACTCACGATTTACAAACACCTTTAGGCAGTTTAATTGGCTTCTCCAACCTGTTAGAGTCGGCAGAATTAAACGCCAAACAACGTCAGTACCTCAACAACATACAGAGCTCAACGCAATACATTGCAAATCTAATTAACGATTTAACGGATTTCTCTAAATTAGAAAACAACAAAATCAGCATTCAAGAAAAGGCATTTAATCCAAAAGATCTGTTGGAAAGCATATGCGCACCTTTAGTTCCCAATGCAGATAACAAGAAAATCAAACTAAAATGGACGGTAGATCAAGCCCTGAATAACACCTTCATTTCAGACCCCTATCGCTTGAAGCAGATTGTAACTAATTTAATTACCAATGCGATTAAATTCACCCAAAAAGGCGGTGTATTTATAGAGGCGATTAGATTAGAAGACCAATTGCAAATCAAGGTTATCGACACGGGGATTGGGATTGAACAAAATCAAATTGAAAATATATTTAAGGAATTTAGTCAAGCCAATGAAGGAATAGAAAAACGCTTTGGCGGAACAGGATTGGGACTTAATATATCCAAACGCTTAATTGGTTTATTAGGAGGTGAAATAAAAGTAGAGAGCATCTTAGGAGAAGGTTCTATTTTTACCTTGACCATCCCTTTAGAAGAAGCAGATATACAAGTAAACACCCATACCACAGTTCATCAGTACAAAGAGCTATTTACCGTGTTAAGTCAAAATAAAATTCTCGTTGTAGATGATGATAAAATTCAACTACAATTGATGGAAGAATTGCTTTCGCCTTTATTCAAACAAGTCGAAATACTCAACGATTCATCTGAAATAGAATCTATTTTAGAACAGCATACGTATGATGTTATCCTCAGTGATATTCAGATGCCAAAAATGGATGGTTTTGAGATGATTGAACTCTTGCGTACAAACCCAAAGTACAGTGCAATTCCCGTTATTGCCTTATCAGGTAAACGCGACCTCACACTTGAAGATTTCACGCATGCTGGGTTTACTGCTGCGCATCAAAAGCCAATTCAATTACAAGAGTTATTAATCCTCATCACACAACTGCTACATCCGGATTATCAAGTTGATTTTAATCCCGTATCCAGTAGTACATCACTATCGGATGAGAGACCTGCGCAATTATACGATATAAATCAAATTAAACAATTTATAGGCGAAGATAGTGCCGCCCTACGCAAGTTTGTCGTCATTTTTGTTGATAGTACGCAAGAGAATCTACTAGATTTAAACTATGCCACAGATGATTTTGACTATGATACAATTAGCAATATTGCACACAAAATGTTGCCTATGTTTAAACAACTTCACATCCATCACCTAGTGCCTTCGTTAGAAAAATTAGAAGATAAAACCCTGCTATTTGAAACAAAGCAGGAGCTAGCTCAGTATATTCAAACGCTTGCTCAACAAATTCAAGAAGTTATTCAAGATTTACAAGAGCAGTATTTGGATTGAAGTTCCTTGAAATGCGGTGAGTTGTGATGTGGTAGATTTTCAGCCAAAAAACAATCAACCTTATTTAAGAATATTCAACCGATACCCCATAAAAAAAGGTGCCCTTTTTCAAGAGCACCTTTTTTATTATTTTATACTAGCTACATCTACCAGTTCATTTGTTTCAGCATTGTAGTCGATCGCGTCAAATTCAAATCCGAATAAATTAAAGAAGTCTTTTCTGTACCCTTCTAAGTCGGAGATTTCATTGATATTATCTGAGTTAATTTCCACCCAAAGTTTAGCTACTTCGGCTTGAACATCTTCTCTCATTTCCCAATCATCTACTCTAATTCTTCCTTCAGAATCAAGAACCATTGTTTTATCTGCATATAAACGACTGTCGAATAAGCGATACATTTGCTCAATACATCCCTCGTGAATATTTTTCTCTTTCATTACTTTGTACAACAAAGAGATATATAACGGCACTACTGGAATAGCAGAGCTCGATTGTGTCACTAAAGCTTTATTTACAGAAACATAAGACACCCCATGTAAATCTACCAATAAATTATTGATTGTAGGAACGGTTGCTTCTAAATCATTTTTAGCCATTCCTATTGTTCCATTTCTATAAATTGGATACGTCAATTCTGGTCCGATATAAGAATACGCTACTGTTTTCACACCTTCTGCTAAAACACCAGCTGCTTTCAAGTCTTCCATCCAGAATTTCCAATCTTCACCTCCCATTACAGCGATCGTATTATCGATATCACTTTGCTCTGTCACAGGATCAATGGTTATATTCGATACTACACCTGTATGAAAATCAACCGTTTTATCAGAAAAAGGTTCATTAATAGGCTTTAAAACAGACGCATAAGCTACGCCCGTTTTCGGATGAGTACGTCTCGGCGACGCTAAACTATATACTATTAAATCTACTTGACCTAAATCTTGTTTAATCAATTCGATTGTTTGTTTTTTAATATCATCAGAGTAAGCATCTCCATTTATACTTTTTGCATATAGACCTGCTTTGGCAGCTTCTTGTTCAAAGGCTGCTGAATTATACCAACCTGCAGTTGCTGGACGGCCTTCTGTTGCAGATTTTTCAAAAAACACACCGATAGTTGCTGCGTCAGAACCAAAAGCTGCAGAAATGCGTGATGCCAATCCAAAACCAGTAGAAGCACCAATTACAAGTACTTTTTTAGGCCCATTCGCTATTTTTCCTTTTGATTGAACATATGCTATTTGTTGTTTAACATGTGCTGCACATCCTTCAGGATGAGAAGTTAAGCAGATAAATCCACGAGTTCTAGGTTGTATAATCATTCTTTCTATTTTTTTACTTTACTACGCTGTAAATTATTTTTCTTGTTTCGAATTGATAGTATCAATGCAAATACAAATATAAGCAACTCTTTTTATATGCAAATGAAATAGTGTAGAGAAAATAGCAATAGGTGAGCTTAAGGGCAGATTGCTTCCCTTGGGTGATTTTCATCGATGAGAAGAAGGTTTATCTACTAGGAGAAGTGTTGTTCGCTCAATGCGTTTTACAAGGTACAAAACGCACAGTGCACACCTATCTCTTTTGCAAAATATTCGCAATATACTCTGAAGGAGATACGCCTTCAAATTTTTTAAAAGCTCTAAAAAAAGAGGTTCTAGAATTAAATCCACATTCATCACCTAATTCAGAAACTGAGATATCAAAATTTCTTTTCTCCAATAATTCTTTGGCGTATTCCACTCGTAGTTTATTGATGTAGGCATTAAAATTCATGCCATAGGTTGTTGAAAAGAACTGAGACAAGTGGTGTTTGGCAATCTTGCTTTCACGTTCTAAATCATCCAGTGTAAAATTGAGTTTGAGGTAGGATTTTTTGTCTTGCAACACTTGTTCTACCTTTACTTTATAAGTTTCTAAAACATCATCTGCAAGCTTTGATTTTTCATACTTCAACAACAGCTGCTCCTCTTCTACTGACACAGGTTGTGGAGCAGTTATGGCAACCACTTTGACGTATTTTAATCGCGTCATATAATAGTTAAATATCACGACAGAAAAACACAACAAAGCCAGGTAAGTCACTGAAAGATCGTAGTATAATATACTTCCGTAAAACACAACTCCCATCGAAACTAAAGCCATGAAAATCATAATCCACATCACCCTTAAAATCAGAAGTCGGATATTGTTGTTCAGCATCAACTTATTGATTTTAAAGTACCCAGTAAATGCATAGCCAATATACTGAAATACTTCAAAAGAGTAGAGTACCATTAAATAGCCGTAGGCTTCTTCACTGTCAATATCTGTCGATTTACTCACAAAATACCCATAAAAGGCCAGCAATAACAAAGTGGGAATGAAATGTAAAATAAAGAAAAAATACCTTGACGTATTGGTCACCACCTTATTCACTTCATCCGACAATAAAACCAAACAACAATAAAATGTCGGTGCGTAAACAGTATTTAACGGCAGGCCTAAACTCAGAAATTTATAATCGGAGAACACAAGCCTCAAGCACAAGATTACAATGATATGCAAAACAAAAAACAACAAAAAAGCATGAAGTGTTTTTTGTGTTTTTGTCGTTGTTGTCAGTGTGGAATTGACGATAAACGAGATGCTACCAAAAATAATTGCAGCTGTTAATACAGCTAAGTTGAAATAAAATTCCATACCGATACTACTAAGCTATTTGACTGCGATATACCGATGGTGTTTTTCCAACAAAAAGCTTAAAGTATTTATTAAAGGTTGATTTAGAACTAAAACCACATTCTTCAACAATGGCTTCAATGGTCAGATTATTGCGTTCTTGCAAAAGTTCTTTTGCATGTAAGATTCGATATTGAGCCACCATGTGATAAAAAGAAGAATTCAATTGGTGGTTGATTACAGTAGAAACTTCTTGTTTGCTCAAACCAACTGCTTCTGCCAAATCCTCTAAAGAAAATGAATTAGTCAAAAACTCATCACTTGTTTCAAAAAAGTCTACAATCGTTCGTTCCTTATCTTCAACAACATAGCTATAGGATTTAATATCCGCTTTGTTTACGATAAAAGTAGGTACTTGATTTAAAATGGTTTTGTTACTTCCATTGATCGTAACCAAACTCAGCAAACTGAACAAACAAACCAATACAGACAATCCCGTTTGAAAAAACACATATTCAATACCGAAGTCAGCATAAATATAGGTAACTAAAAAGAATATCACTTTAGCAATTAAACACGCAATCATATAGTTGCAAAAGAAACCAATAAACCCTAAAACGCTTTGATTAGCCGAAGAAGGTTTTATCATCTTTGCTTCTTTGTAAATCAACATTAAATAAGTTAATACATAGGCAAAAATAAGTGATCCTATATATTTAAATGGGAATAAATTCGGCAATAAAATCATTAAGATCACAACGCTAAAATGCAGGATAAACTCTCCTACAGATGGTTCGATATGACTAGCCGTTTTTCTTGTAAAAAAATACAATAGCGGGATAGCTAAGTGAATAAAATTTAGATTTACACCTAAGTAAATCACTACAAGTTGAATAAGAGATATTGCCAAAATACTTTTAACAATGCTCTCGAAGTTAAAATGGTTTTTTAAAGAACCATCAAATGTTTTAATTAGTTTCATAATGTTAGTGGTGATGATGTATTAATATTAATACCTCTACCCTCACATATTGCGTCGTGACAATACTGCATAGCAATATAGGCACGATTCTCTATTAAGTGGGGACTTAAGATAATAGATGCTCGCCTATTACTACTTTTTTTACTTTCGTTTAAAGCGTGACAAAATTATTATTTATTTTTTAGATTAACATATTATTTAACACTACAAAATGAGATTTACATATTCTTCACCTATTCGCATTTTACTTCTTATAATAATTAAATTATCAAGACAAAACACTTAAAGTTACTAAACATATCCAGCAAATTATTCAGATTATCATATTAATTTATCGCCATTTAATACAATAAACACAATTGATTATCCAATTAACTGCTTATTTACTTCTAGCCTTCCACTTGTTTCCAACATTTTTATATCGAGTAAACAACATAAAAGCAAGGGTACAAATCATCTAGGCATCAAAATCTCATTTCATCTATACATTAGACTAGAACACCCTAAAAAAGTCACATCCACATTGGTAATTTCAACAAAAAAAACCAAGAACAATTCATTGATTTATACAATAAAAAACACATCTATCAATAAAGAAATTAAATAAAGCAAAACAAAACTTGTATAACGTTAAATTCAATACACATAACACAATTTTAAATTTTAATTTATCACTCCATTTTTCTGTAACTTTCTCTATTTATCCCCACCCTTAATCCATATATTCTCAAATAGAGAACTACTTAATCTTGTTGGTTCAAAAGCGACACTGAGCAACTTGCTCTATTTTTTAACAGTCTATTCTTTTATGGTGATTTTCAAATAAGCAAGCCTAACCCCATCTCAACTACATCCGTTCCTTGCGTAGCCTACTCTGAAATTTGTTGGTTGACCTTCAAAAAAAAATGCCCCAAAAAACTTGGAGCATCTTAAGGCATTTATAGTATGTTTACTGTGCTTCCTCTACAGGAGGGGCAGTAGCTTCGTTACTTTCTTCAGTACTTAAGACATTTAATGGATCATAACTTTTAACTTCCCATGTAGGATCTGTCAAATCAATATAGAAGTAATTGACATTGTCATTTTTATCGAAAGCTCCATTTTTATTGATATCTTCAATTGTTCTAAAATACAATCGATTTTGCACATCAATTACGGTCCAGTCCAATAATTCTTGTAAATAAGGGCTTAGTTTCTTGAATTCTTTACCACTACCTCTACTGATATACAGTGTTTTAATATCATTCGAATCAATTTTACCATCGCGATTCGTATCGGCATCAAAGACATTATATACTAAAATATTTTTCTTTAATTTTTCTGCTATGACATTCAAATACACCACAGATTGAATTTGAATTTTTTTATTTGTCAACGGCCTAATCTCTAGAGAATCCTTATGCTGAAACATTAAGTTTTCTAAATACCCCGTAATTTCGAATGGCACATAATTGGATACCGTATAAGAAAATTGACTAACCTTACTTGTACCGTATTTACTTGGACTTGTATACACTCTTACTTCACCAACAGGGTGAATTAAATAGGAAGAGCTACCGACAACCAAAGGCAAATCAGCAATTCTGATATCTTCTGTTTTTTCTTTTACCGCTTCTTGTTGTTCTTGTGTTTCTACCTCGTCTTTGTAGATCACTTTTGGTTTTTCTTCTTGTCCTTTACAAGAGAAAAACAACACAGCGGAAAAAACACTTACTACGAAACCTAATTTTGTTTTCATTCTTTTCACTATTGATGATTCAAAGATACGTTTTTTACGAATGCTCTACGAAAAAATTAAAACGTTAGCGCTACTTTAATATTAAGTGTTCTTTGCGTCATATAATTCGGTATTGCATATTCTTTATTGCTACTGATATCTCTCATCCACGTATTGGTAATGGCGTTATCAAAATCGAATACGTTATACACCTCTACCCCGACTTGTAGCTGATCGATGCCCTGGAGCCAACTGCGATTCTGTCCGATGTTTTTGTCTTTGAAAACGTAATTAAATCCCAAATCTGCACGTTTGTAATCGCGCAATCTTCCTTGATACAAATACGGATCGACATAAGCAGGAGACCCCCCTGGAAGTCCAGTGCTATACACGGCATTGAGGTACAATCTCAGGTTGGGAATAGAAGGCACATAATCTTGAAACAACAACCCAAATTTTAGTCGTTGATCTGTTGGTCGAGCAATGTATCCCTTGTTTTGGTAATTTTCTTCTGCTTTCATAAAACCAACGCTAACCCACGATTCGGTTCCCTCAATAAATTCACCATACAAGCGCATGTCAGCTCCATAAACATAAGCTTTCGCCTCGTTATTGGCCACATAGCGCATACGCACATTGTCTAAGGTATAAATATTAGCGTCTTGTATATTTTTGTAATATGCTTCAGAATGAAGACCAAAATTTCTCCCCCACATCTTAAAGCGATATTGATGTCCAAGTACGAATACCCAGGCTTTTTGCGCTTTTAAATCGGGATTTAACTCCCCGTCAAATCCTCTATACTCCCGATAAGATGGTGGTTGTTGATAAAGTCCTAAGGCCAAAGAAAACAACATCTCTTTATCCCAATTACTCGGTTCAAAAGCAATTTGTGCTCTAGGACTCACCACTACTTTGCTCTTATCACTTTCAGACATCTTCCACCACTGCATGCGAGCACCAGCATTAAGAGTGATTTTTGCATCCGTTGTATATAGGGCTTTATTCCATTCTCCATAGGCCATAAAGCGATTAATATCCACTGTATGTTGCGTTTGAAGTGCAGCATAAGGGTGTATCGCTGGCAAAACGTATCCCAATGAATCCATCAGTTCCCATTCGGACAAACGGTCTTTGATATTTTCTTTGGTATATTTTACTCCCCAATGAAGCGATGCGTCTGAATCTCTAAACAAAGCCTTTCCTTTTAGCTCGGCACTCAAAGCCAAAGCATCATAATTATTTCGGGCATGTAAAAATTGAGAAGCGATTCCTTTCTTTACAGGAGCAGGTCTTTCGATATCCTTACCAAAAAGCGGATCAGCATCATATTCGGCTTGATCCACTAGTAAATAAGAGGCTTCTATGTCGTAATATTCTTTTTCTTGGGTGTGATAAGCAGAG
This sequence comes from Myroides fluvii, assembly GCF_009792295.1. Classification (NCBI taxonomy): domain Bacteria; kingdom Pseudomonadati; phylum Bacteroidota; class Flavobacteriia; order Flavobacteriales; family Flavobacteriaceae; genus Myroides; species Myroides fluvii. The sequence goes on from NZ_CP039934.1 coordinate 347,422, forward strand.
AAAACAGCTTCTATTTTATTGTCGTCCTTCCATACATAAGAAGAAGTAAAAGCGCCAAACAACGAACTGTACTTATCTTCTTCTCTTCCGTCATATAGCACAGTTACATTGGATACACTATTATAAGCTCCAAAAGAAACATTGGCGCGGTTGGGCTCATATTTATAGTGATTCCCAGTCATATTTCCCAAAAAGCTAAAACTCCATTGCTCGTCTAATTTATAGTTCACAGATGTTTGTGCATCCATAAAAACAGGTTTATAATACCCATCGTCGTCGGAGCGATTCATCAACAATCGATTGTTGTGATAGCGCATGCCCATAACCGCTGTTAGTGCCTTGTCTTTCGATACTAAATCTACTGTAGCACCCGCACCTAAAAAACTCGCTTGCAAATAGGCTTTATTTTCGATCGGCTTGCGATAGGTAATATCTAAAACCGAAGACAGCTTATCGCCGTATCGCGCTTTAAATCCTCCAGCAGAAAAGGAAATATCTTCCACCATCGTCGGGTTTATAAAACTCAATCCCTCTTGTTTACCCGAACGCACTAAAACTGGACGATACATTTCAACTCCGTTAACATAGATGAGATTCTCGTCAAAACTTCCTCCTCTCACGTTATATTGGCTACTGAGTTCGTTGTTAGAATTCACACCTGCCAATGTAGTTAATCCCGTTTCTAAGCGATTACTTGTAGCAACTGCAGGTGTAATATCTGACAAATTCACGCTAGAGAGATCGCGTTCAAAACCCCCTTTAGGTGTCACAATTGTAATATTATCCAACACTTGCTCCTGTTTATTGGATTCTTCTTTCAGTACTTGGATTGTTTGTTCTTTGTTTTCACTTGTCCGTTTCAAACAATCAAAACGAACAAATTGAAACGAACCGTCTGTAAGATAGAAGGTTCCTGGATCCAAACAAAGAAGTGAATCTGGTATCGTTATATACACCTTTTCTACTTTTGGAATTTCCAATTGAAAGCCCCCTTCCTCATCAGTCAAAACCTCTCCAATTGCGCCTAGTTTTTCCTCGCGTGTTCCTTGATAAACCGTAATGGTCACCTTGGGAATTCCCTTTTGATTTTCATTATTCACAACCTTACCTCTCAATACGACAAGCTCTTGAGCATATAGACATACGCTCAATAAACAAACAAGTAGTGTAATTCCCAATCGGTGTATCATCTGTTATTTTCTAAAAAAATGTGTGGTATAAGTCGCTTCGTTATTCATGTTATCCGTCACTTTGATAATCACGTCATTGCGACCAGAAACAACGACTCCATCGCGGAATAAATGTACTATTTTTTTTGTTTTATAATCGTAGTCCAACAACATCCATTTTCCGTTGATACTTCCTTCAATTTTATCAATTCCCGAATCGGCATCTTGAATTAAAAAAGAGATTTCCTTTGCATTGCTCAACCAGTCTCCTTCTTTGAAACTCGGTTGATAAATTTTAGGTGGTGTACGATCAATTGCATAGGTATAATCGCCTAGTTTCTTCGTGTAAATAGTAAACAACTTTCCTTTTTTATGTGTTTTCACATAGGCTTTACTGCCATTTGGGCTAAGTTGAGCTAAATACGCTTTTTCCAACTCTGCGTCAGTTAATCCGAACCCACTCACATCAACCGTCAACGTCATATTCTTAAATCCAGCCACAACATCTTTGTGCAACGTTACCACTTTATCTTTGGCATTGAAAATAAATTGAAAATCACGGTAAAAAGCATTAGCGGGAATTGTCACCGTTGCAAAATCCTTTTCCAATATAAAATCCCTTGTCGACACGATATCGTAACGATCACCTTCTGTTACATCTATACTCTCTACTCGAGCGACAAAATCATCAGCATAGGCAACGGGAATTTCAATTGTCGTTTGATTGCCGTGATAATCCGAAGCCACAATTCGATAAATATAGCTTTCTCCAGGTTTAACTGTCAAAATCCCTTGATTGCCTTTATCTACTTTCAACACAGAAAGTGGGTACGGAATTTCAACAAACATTTTTTGCACTTTCGCTTTGGTTTGTTTTACACGTCCGTAGTCTACCAAAGCATTGACAAAACCGGTTTCGCTAAAGGAGAACGTATCAAATTGATAACTAAAACTCGGTGTTCCATTAATAAACGTTTCAAGCTTATAAACGCCATTTTTATTGGCATTATTATTCGAGGTATCATGCATATCAATACCAAAGCTAATTTTTCCTTTGGCTGTAATAGGATCCACTGCCAAGACGCCATTGCGCATTTTGTAGGACAGTTGAATAGGATTGCTATTTTTGTTAATGGTTGCATCTGCTGAAATTGGATAGGCATAAACCGCATTAACTGTTGGAGCCTCTGTATCGAGAAGCATTTCTTTCATCCCCTTGCTCAGAGGATTGATGATATTCTGCGTTTTCGTATCGCGGAATTCGTAGTGTAAATGTGGCCCACCTGAGCCACCTGTATTTCCGGTATAGGCAATAATATCCCCTTTTTTTACTGGAATTTCATTGCGTTTCGGATAGATTTCAATTTCAAATACGCGTTGTTTGTAATGGGTATCCAATACGCGTTGTGCAATTGTTCCTTCATAGCCATTTAAATGACCATAAACAGTAGTTATCCCATTGGGATGATCGATATACAAAGCCTTCCCATACCCCCAAGTCGATACTTTTATTCTAGAAACATAGCCGTCTGCGGGTGCATAAACAGGCAAGCCAATACGTTGTTGCGTTTTTATATCCAATCCTGAGTGAAAATGACTTCCTCTTAATTCGCCAAAGTTACCCGAAGCGTGAATGGGTATATCTAAAGGGTTAGCAAACTCTATCGATTGCGATTGCCCAAAAGCAAACAAAGCAGAGCAAACAAAAAAACCAGTGAAACGCTTTTTCATAATGTACAATTTATTGCTAAAATAAAGAATAATCTAAAATTCGCGCCTCCTTTTCCACAAAACCTCAGATTAACCGCGTCCGTACTCTATCAAAAATCCATCAAATAAAGCTAGTTTCCTCCTATAGTTCTGAAAATGTGTGGTCATAACTTTACTTTATCAAGCCTTTAAAAATAAAACAAGAATTATTAAACATTTCACTCCTAAAAACAGTGAATACATTCCTTAGTTAGTTATTAAACAATTTCCTATCCATTCACGCGAACTTTTCACAGAAAATATTTTAAAATCTAAATACTAATTGTAACTTTGTAAAAGAATAGTGAATATTTATTTTGTGACATGAGTGAACTAACGGACATAATTAATGCATTGGAAGTAAAGTTTGCAAAACTTGTACAGCGATTAGATCAATTGGAAGCGGAGAACAACAAGCTAAAACAAAATTTAATTGAGGCACAGCAAGAAATTCAACAAAATGAGAGTCAATTGGACGACATTTACAAAAAGTATGAATCTCTTCAATTAGCCAATTCACTATTGGGCAGTGACGAAGGAAGAAAAGATACGAAACTCAAGATAAATTCATTGATAAGAGAGATTGACAATTGTATCGCTCAACTCAGTAAATAAAGCTAGCTATGAGTCAAAATGAACAACTAAAAATCAAGATATCGATAGCTGATCGCGTATATCCGTTAACGGTTACCTATGCACAAGAAGAGGCATTGCGTTCAGCATCAAAGAAGATTGATATCATGATTACTCAGTTTGAGGATAGCTATGCGGTACGAGATAAGCAAGATGTTTTGGCGATGTGTGCTTTACAATTGGCATCACAAACGGAACAGAAAACGATTGATAAGTCTGAGAATTACAACAAAGCTGTTGACCGATTAGTTCGATTGGATGAAGCCTTGGATCGTATACTTTCTAAATAAAACGTTCTTATTTAAAGGAAAAAACTAAAAAAGATACTGCTCACATTAGTAAACCGTTTTGATAAACTCAACACTAACAAATTAAAATGGGTGAATCATTGCTACTAAAGCATGCTGCATTTATGCAGATCCTTGAACAGCAAGCTAACCCAAAACTTGTTTAAATCAGAGTTTATGCAACTCTACTGATGTGGGCTTTTTTTTATATAATTATAAAACACATATGGATATACTATTTATTGTTGGAGGAGTTTTGGTAGGTGCAAGCATAGGTTTTGCCATCGCAAAATACCTAGAAAAAAACCATGCTTCATCTGTTTTACAAAACGCTAATAATGAAGCTAAAACAATTATACGCGACGCAAAGACAGAAGGAGAATCTACTAAAAAGGAGAAAATTCTTCAAGCAAAGGAGAAATTTATTGAGCTAAAAGCGGAGCATGAGCAAGTTATTTTATCGCGTGATAAAAAGATAGCGGAGGCAGAAAAGAGAACGAGAGATAAAGAATCTCAAATTTCCAATGAATTATCTAAAGCCAAGAAGGCGGCTGAAGAAAGCGAAAAAATCATCAAAGATTACGATGTTAAGCTTGAACTTATCGAGAAAAAACAAGAGGAAGTTGATCGCTTACACCGCACGCAAGTGGAGCAATTAGAGATTATCTCTGGTTTAACGGCTGATGAGGCGAAAAATCAAATCATTGAAAGCCTTAAAACAGAAGCGAAAGCAGATGCGATGTCGTATATTCAAGATACGATTGAGGAGGCTAAATTAACGGCTCAACAAGAGGCGAAAAAAATCATCATCAGCACGATTCAACGTGTAGGAACAGAAGAGGCAGTAGAGAACTGTGTATCGGTATTCAACATTGAATCGGATGATGTAAAAGGGCGTATTATTGGTCGTGAAGGACGAAATATTAGAGCAATTGAAGCTGCTACTGGAGTGGAAATCATCGTTGATGACACCCCTGAAGCAATCATCCTTTCTTGCTTTGACCCTGTAAGACGTGAAATTGCACGTTTATCACTACACCGTTTAGTAACTGACGGACGTATTCACCCTGCTCGTATTGAAGAGGTTGTTGCTAAGACAACAAAGCAAATTGAGGAGGAAATCATTGAAATTGGAAAGAGAACCGTTATCGATTTAGGAATTCACGGGTTACACCCAGAATTGATTAAAATCGTTGGTCGTATGAAATATAGATCGTCTTACGGTCAAAACTTATTACAACACTCGCGTGAGGTAGCTAAATTATGTGGTTTAATGGCTGCAGAATTAGGTTTAAACGTCAAATTAGCCAAACGCGCAGGATTACTTCACGATATTGGTAAAGTACCTGAAACAGAAAGCGAATTACCACACGCAATTTTAGGTATGCAATGGGCGGAGAAATATGGTGAAAAACCAGAAGTTTGCAACGCTATTGGAGCGCATCACGATGAAATTGAAATGACAACCTTAATTGCACCAATTATCCAAGTGTGTGATGCTATTTCTGGAGCGAGACCTGGAGCGAGAAGACAAGTATTGGATTCTTATATTCAGCGTTTAAAAGACCTAGAAGGTATTGCCAATGAATTTGGTGGAGTTAAAAACTCGTACGCAATTCAGGCAGGTAGAGAATTACGTGTAATCGTTGAAAGTGAAAAAGTTTCCGACGAAATGGCAGCTACTTTATCTTTTGATATTTCGCAAAAAATTCAAACAGAAATGACATATCCTGGTCAAGTAAAAATTACAGTAATCAGAGAAACTAGAGCAATCAACATTGCTAAATAGGACTGAAATACTCATAAAAAAAAGCGTTATAGTTGACTATAACGCTTTTTTTATGGCTTCTTTATACTTCTAGGATGATATTGATCCATCACTCCTTTCAACTTCTCTCTACTGATATGCGTGTAGATTTCTGTAGTTAAAATCGATTCATGTCCCAACATCAATTGAATCATGCGAATATCGGCTCCATTTTCTAAAAGATACGTTGCAAAGGAATGTCGAAAACTATGTGGACTAATATTTTTTTGAATATTGACTTTTTTTGCTGCCTGTTTGACAATCGTAAAAATCATGGCTCGCGTTAAACGCCCCCCTCTGCGATTTAAAAACACAACATCACTATCCTCTTTTTTTACCTGCATGTGGTTGCGAATGGTTTCTTTATATAAAGTAATAAATCGCATCGTATCTGGATCAATAGGCACAAAGCGATGCTTGCTCCCCTTCCCTATTACGCGAATGAACCCTTCTTCAAAAAAGAGATCACTCAGGCGCAAATTGACTAATTCACTCACGCGCAACCCACAACTATACAAGAGCTCCAGCATCACCTTATTTCGGTAACCTTCATTCACAGACAGATCAAAGGTTTCAATCATAGCATCAATCTCCTCCATCGCTAACACTTCGGGAAGTTTTCGCCCTAACTTGGGAACTTCCAATAAATCGGTAGGTGCTTTTTCAATCTGTCCATCGACAATTAAAAAAGTAAAAAAACTCTTTAAACCTGAGATAATACGCGCCTGCGAAGTTGGCGCCAAGAGTGTTGAAATTTGATATACAAATTCATTGATGTGTTCTGGCGTAACCGCTTGTGGGGTTACTACGATTTCACTGTGGTTTAAAAATTGAACAAATTTCATCAAATCCAATTCATAGCTTTCGATAGAATTCTCTGCTAGCCCTCGTTCTAATTTCAAATAATGGATATACGATTGCAGGGTAATCTGCCAACTTTTACTACTCATTTTCTCTTGATTCGTTTCATTCAAAGATAAAAAAAAGAGCTTCAAAACTGAAGCTCTTTCTTGTATTCTATTATTTACCGTTCTGTGATTAGAATTTGTAAACTAATCCGAATGTAGCGTTGTCAAAGAAGTTATTGAAAACGTTTAAGTTTGCTTCTGTAGAAGAAACACTTTCTATTTTATTTCCGTTTTGTTTAGCATCGTAGTTGCTGTAGCTAAATACATTTCCTAAAGCAAACGTAACAGCTAATTTCTCAGTTACGAAATAGTTGAATCCTAAATCAATACCTGCAGCTAATCCTGTTTCTTTATACTTAGCATCAGAAACTTTATTCTCTTGGTATCCTACTCCAACTTCAGCATACGTTTTGAAACGGCTACCTAATTCTAAGAAGTAGTAACGAGCGAATGCTCCAGCGTATAATTTAGTTCCAGTAACGTCAACTGGCAATACATCAGACTCTAAAAGACCTTTACCAAAGCCTAAAGAAGCTCCAACAGCTACTTTATCACTTAAGAAATATCCAACTTTAGGATTAAAAGTATAATGTGTCGTTTTGTCTTTCAATCCAGAATTTGAATCTTTGATTACTTTATCAGAAATTTGGAAACTTCCTTCAATCATGATGTTTCCTTCTTGGAAACCAAATGTTGGTTTTTCTTTTTCTTGAGCGTTAGCTGTGAATCCAAACGCAGCAACAGCTGCTAACGATAGTACTAATTTTTTCATATTCATTAATTTTTTTCTATTAACTAAGTACGAAATTAAGGCATCTCCCCTTAAGATGACGTTTATTTAATAAAACTATAACATTAAAGAAACATTGTAAATTTAAAAAATTAACATGATATTGTAAATCAATTAGTTATTCCGTTATTACAAATAGTTAACATTTAGTTAATTTCAAGAAAAATCGCACTTTAGAAGGCATTGAAAAACTAAAAGACTGAGAATGAATGGAAACTAAATTCGAATCCTACTAAATATTACCATTTTCTTTTGTTTAACCAACCTGAATATTAAATATCTTTGTTTCACTGTTACACTAAATTCAAAGCATGAAAATTCTAATACTCAATGGCCCTAATCTTAATTTATTAGGTAAAAGAGAGCCTACTATTTATGGAAGCACGAGTTTTGAGGCTTATTTTGAGCAACTACAGCTTGATTTTCCTTCTTTCGAATTGGACTATTTTCAATCCAATAGCGAGGGGGTATTAATTGACAAACTACACGAGGTTGGTTTTAGTTATGATGGTATTGTATTCAATGCGGGCGCTTATACGCACACTTCTATAGCATTAGGAGATGCGATTGCCGCTATTCAAACCCCAGTTATTGAAGTACACATTTCCAACACACAGGCTCGTGAAGAGTTCCGAAAGACATCTAAGTTAGCCCCTTATTGCCAAGGAGTAATCCTGGGATTTGGTTTAAAAAGTTATGCACTAGCCCTTCGCGCTTTTGAGAATTAATGTATAAAAACACAACAAAGATTGCTTTATCTCTAATTTTCCTTATAGTTTTTCTATGGGGCAATTGGTGCTATGGACAATCGATTACTGGGAGAGTATTCTCAGATAAACAAACGCCACTTGTGAATTGTTTGGTTTTTATACCAGGAACTATGCATCAAACGCGCACAGATGAAACTGGTTTATTTACAATTAATTGGGACTCAAAGCGACCTATTTTTATCCAGAAAGAAGGCTATGAAAATAAACGATTAAAGTACAACAAGCAAGAAGAGCCTTTCGTTGTTTCTCTAACGCCTTTAGATAAGCGCAACATTCTTTATACCGATCAGCAAGATTTGTATGCTACTTATCTACTTTCGTTAGTTTATGAGCATTTCAAACAGCGAGCCGACAACTACCAAGTCGCTTATTATGCAAAGGGAGACCTACAACTCAATACACAGCGCTCTTCTTATCTAGGACAACAACGCAAGGACTTAGATCCGGCTTTGGACATCGATAGTGAAGAATCGGGGAATTTCATTTACCTCAGCGAAATTAGCTCTGACTTGGATTATCGCAATAAGATGATCAGTAAAGAGACCGTACAGGTACTACAAGAACGAGGAAATGGAAAAGACTTGCTCTTTCTAACAGGAACAGACAATGATTTTAATATTTTTAGTCCAGAAGTTTCCAAGCAGATTAATGTTGTATCTCCCCTACTTCCGTATGCAAATACCTATTATTTCTTTGATATCATCATGGAAGAACAGGTGGGTGATGATACTGTTTACCGCGTATACTTTACACCTAAACGCGATCGAGAGCCCATTATGGAAGGATATATTGAATTTACAAACAAGAATTGGCAAATATTGTCTTTTTACGCTAAGATGCAAGGCAATAATGTAAATGTCAAAAACATCAACAACTTACAGATTAAACAAACGTATACCTATTCTCCTTCTTTGAATGCCCATGTAAAAGCCGCTCAAACCTTGGTGTTTGATGGTCGATTTATCGTTTTCGACTTCATAGGTAAATTTGAAAGTAGTTTCTCTAATTACACCGAGAAACCAGAACATTTAATGGAGAACAAGACCAATGAATATTTAACTTTTACCAAAAAATACAACGTTGACGAAGAGGAAAAACTAGCTGCTATTCGTCCTTTTCACTTGCTAGAAAGCGAAAAAAAATACTTTGACCAAAAGTCGATTTTCACAACGGACAACACCAAAGTGATTTTAGATTCTATTGATAAGCGAACCAATAATTTTACAGTTTTTAAATTAATCAAAGGATACAACTATACGAATTCGTATAAAAACAGTTCCTATAGTTATCACGGGCTACTTTCTACCTTCGCATTTAATGCGGTACAGGGATTTAATATTACATCGGGAATTGACTATACCAAAATTAGATCCAACAATGCTGCGACCTCATATGGTGTAAATGTTAGCTATGGTCTTAGTGAGAATAAATTTCGTTTTTTAGGTTACGCCTCTCATGTATTCAACCAACAGGATTATCGTACAATACGATTAGAGGCGGGGGAGTCCATTGAGCAGTTTAATCAGGATGATCCAATTAAAAAGCCCATCAATTCTTTTGCTTCTGCTTGGTTTGGAAAAAACTATGCAAAGTACTTTCAAAAGAAGTTTTTCGCTCTGAATTACAGTCAATATTTGGGGACTAATTTTACTTTCGATGGACGGTTAGAATATGCTTATCGCGAGAATTTGTACAATAATATTCAAAATCCGCCTTTTGTACCGACATTGGATTTTACGTCAAACAATCCTTTGAATCCTTCGGATTTTGAAAGTCCAACGTTCAAACCGAATGGCGTTGTAAAACTACAAGCCAATGTACAAGTGGTCTTTGACCAAAAAACGATTAGTTACCCCAACAAAAAACAATATATACAACAGTCGAAGTACCCTGTTTTGGAGATTCACTTAGAAAAAGCATGGAATACGACGGACCGAAATTTCAGCTATACCTTTGGTTCTATTGCCACAAAATACCAAAATAACATCGGCAATATTGGAGCATTGTACACGGGTATTTCTATTGGACAATTCTTTGAACAGAATCAAATTCCCTTTACTGACTTCAAACATTTTAATGGCAATCAAACCTTTATTGGTTCAACCGCTATTTACAATAAACAATTTAATTTACTGCCGTACTATGCATATAGCACGAATAAGTCCTATGTCGAATTTCACTTAGAACACGATTTCCGCGGTTACATCCTCAATAAAATTCCACTGTTAAATAAAACCAGGTATTCCCTTATTGTTGGTTTTCACTTATTACAAACCCCAGATCAACCAACCTACAAAGAGTTTAGTATAGGATTAAATAACTTTGGGTTCAAAAAATTTAGACCTTTTAGAATTGATTACTTTACCTCTTTTTCCAACAACAAGACAAATCACGGGATTGTATTGGGAATAAAAGTTTTAGATTTAATTCAGAAATAACCGTGAGTTTTGCTTTGTTAACCGTAATTTACTGATATTTCTTCAACGCTAATTTCACTTTAGTTCCTTCCTGAACTTCAACGGGATGATTAAAGTACAAGGCTCTATTATTTTTAAACTTGGCACAAACAAGATAACCATCTCCATTAAAATACGATTGTTGTACTTCAACTTCCACTACGCCTTTTTGTTTGGAAATCATCAATTGATGTGGATAGATTAACAGCACTTCATCTTCTTTGGTATCAGGGGTAAAATCAGAAATATACAATTCGTTCACTTCACCAAATAGCGTAGCGACGTATTTATCTGAGGGATATTCATATAAATCTTGTGTATCTCCATAATCCACTACTCGACCGTCTTTGAGCACGATGGTTTCATCAGCAAAGCTCAATACATCCATACTATCGTGAGTAGCGACAATGCAAGTAATATTATTTTCTTTGAGGTAGGCAAAAATCTTGCGACGCAAAACGCTTCTTCTTGCATAATCAATATGGCTAAACGGTTCATCTAATAACAATACCTCTGGTGCTACTGCTAAAGCTCTAGCAATAGCTACACGTTGTTGTTGACCACCGCTCAAAAGCTTGACTTTTACATCGGCAAAGGCGGTCATTTCAATTAGCTCTAATAACTCTGCTATTTTTGCTTGCTTTTTTTCTAAGTTAAAATTTGAAAGGTACTTACCGATATTTTCAGCAACACTCGTATGGGGCATTAAATCAAAATCTTGAGCTAAATAGCGCATATTATCCATACCTGGTACCAGATTATAAGCAGGACCGAGTACTTGATTGTTTTTCCAAAAAATTTCACCTTGATCTAAGTCGTGTAAACCGTAAATCAATTTCAATAGGGTACTTTTTCCACATCCACTTTCACCGAGCAAAGCTACGTGTTTTCCTTTTTCAATAACTAAATCAATGGCGTCTATAACGGTGAAATTGGCTGTATAACTAAACGATATATTTTTTAATAAAAGCATGTCAAGATTTTAAAGTACAAAGATAAAAATATCTTAGGATGGACTCTATAAAATTCCAAGAAAGACACAAAAATAATAGTGTAAAAAAAGGGATAAGTCACAATTGGCTTATCCCTAATTTATTATGTATTTTCTTGCGGTCAAAATCCATTTTAAAATGGAAATCTCCTGCTTGTTTTTAGGATTATTCTTGAGAAGCTAAATAGCGTTCAGCATCTAAAGCTGCAATACAGCCAGATCCTGCTGCAGTAATTGCTTGTCTGTAGTCTTTATCTTGTACATCTCCACATGCAAAAACACCTTCAATATTTGTTTTGCTCGTTTTACCTGTAGTGATTAGATATCCTGTTTCGTCCATTGTTAATTGCCCTTTGAAGATATCTGTATTGGGTTTATGACCAATTGCAACGAAAAAACCAGTTGCGGGAATGTCTTGTTCAACTCCCGTTTCGTTATTTTTAACTTTGATTCCCGTCACTACCTGACCATCACCTAATACCTCAACTGTACTAGTACTCAGTAAGATTTCGATATTTTCTGTTTGACGAACGCGGTCTTCCATAATTTTAGAAGCTCTAAATTTATCGCTGCGCACTAACATGGTCACTTTTTTACACAGTTTAGAGAGGTAATGTGCTTCTTCACAAGCTGAATCTCCTGCTCCAACAATAACCACTTCTTGGTTTCTGTAGAAGAATCCATCACAAACTGCACAAGCAGAAACTCCTCCTCCAAGGTTTAAATAATGTTGTTCCGAAGGCAATCCCAAATACATCGCGGTTGCTCCTGTTGAAATAATCACCGTATCAGCGTGTACCTCGGTTGTTTCGTTTACCCAAACTTTTTTAACAGCTCCACTTAAATCAACTTTAGTCACCCATCCATCTCTTACTTCTGTTCCAAAGCGCTTAGCTTGAGCCTCTAGTTGTAGCATCATTTCAGGTCCTGTAACACCTTCTGGATATCCTGGGAAGTTTTCTACATCATTTGTTGTTGTTAATTGCCCTCCTGGTTGTAATCCTTGGTATAAAACAGGAGACATATTCGCTCTAGCAGCGTAAATTGCAGCCGTATATCCTGCAGGTCCTGATCCAATAATTAAACACTTTGTTCTTTCTATCGTTGACATAATACTCTTTTTATTAATTGTAAAAACAAAAATACCCTTTTTCCGTGCTTTTCAAAGTACTTTTATAAAGAAATAACTTATATCAACATAAAGAAAGCCTATCAATGGAAAATAGATTCCCTTGTTTTTTCATGGGGAAACGCCTCCTTTTTTTCTTTTGGGGTACCTCTATTTTTACAACAAATTTATACCACTCCAATTTTACTTAGCATCTAAGTGAAGATAGCCCGTTTTCTTTACCGTATAACTTGTATTCTTCGTTTTTTTCTCATACGTAATGAGGTAATAATAGGTTCCTGCTGACAATTTACCTCCGCCTTTTTGAGTCCCTCTAAATACATTGCCTTCGCTATTGTAATTTTTAGTTTCGTAGATTTTTGTTCCCCATCTATTGAAAAGTTGAACCTTGTTGTTTGGGTATTTATCAATATTTTTAATGATAAAGTAGTCGTTGTTATCTCTTCCCGTAGCATTGACGTAATTGTAAATCACCAACTCATCATCCTCTGGTCCATTGTCAACCATACGTGCTAACGTAAAATATCCAAAATTAGAAATATTTGCTGGAGTGGTTATTGTTTTATTTTCCCTATCGACAACTCCTCCTAAATCTTCCCATTGCTTTACTGCTGAATTCCAATGAACAATGTGTAAATTTTGTTCGGTATTTTGTAACAAATCGGGCAATAGAGTATGCTCATCCCAACTTAATGTCAGCATAAAACTAGTTTGATTCTTTTTTGCTGTTTCGACCTTCCAATATTCACGGGTATTTATTTGTTTGATTTCAGGCACATGGGTTTGGTGTATTTCAAAAAAAGCAGGATCATGATAGACATAATTACACAGTACGACATCCTTGTTATTTTTAGGAGCACTGATACTAGCTGGTCGATAGTGTTGTTTGTTTCCCACAGGAAAAATAAAGGGCTCTGCTCCTACTTTTTCTACCGCTCCATCAACAAAACTACTAGCGCTGCTATTTTTATATTTGGCGTTGGGCATAAAACTCATCAATCCAGCGGGTTGATTGGTGACCGTATTGACAACAGCATCCACGATAATCACTCCTTCTTTAAAGTTAGCTTCTCCCCAAATATCGAGATTGGCTTTTAGATCAAACCAAAACGCTGTATTGAGATCAAAAGTAACCTTATGGAGGTCCACAACCTTGTTGCCTGCAATAATCGTATGTTGCTCTTTTGTACTTACAAATCGCACTTCACCCGTGTCTAAGGTTTTAGTGTAGGTAAAAGCTCCATCATTAGTAAAATTCCCAAAGTAATACGCCAATCCATCATTGACTAACTGTCCTTGTGTCTGATTGGAAAAATCCGAATACGAACTCAAAATAGTTTTACTATTCACTTGTAGTATTCCTTTGTTAAAAAAAACATTATTTTGCGCAATCCCTATACTTGGACTACATACTATAGTACTAGCAAGCAGCAAATGAAGCGAGTATTTTTTTTTCATGGTATTCTAAATTAATCTCACTATTGGTTGACTCATTGCCAAATAGCAAGGCATATGAAAATTATCATTTGTATTTCAATTGGCTAAAGCCCTATGTATCGATTAGATTTTGACTTACTGAAGTACAGCGTTTTGCGGTTTATTTTTTGTTTTACAAACAGCATCTTCCGTTCGTTTAAAACTTTCATAACTCCTAAATCCACTGATCAGTATGAGATCTGCCTCTGTATCTTGTTCGGGATCACCTGTTGCTTTTAACCTGAGGTATTCGTTATACCTGCATTGGTTGATATATTGAGAAAAATTCTTTTTATACGTAGCATTAATAAATTGCGAGAGATAACTTCTGTTCGTCATTAAGTCACTCAAAAGGTCTGTAATTTTCAGTTGAGGATTTAAAAAGGGTTTAGTTTCTAGGATATAAGTTTCGAACTTTTGCTTGTCAATTGCCAGTTCTTTTACCTTTTTACACCCGTCTAGGTCAAAATTCTTTTCCTCTTCTAAAATATCTTCTGTTATCTGGGCAAAATTTTCGCAAAACAGATTGTAACAAAGACTAATGTTAAAAAACATAAATAAAAAGTTAGGGATTAACTGCCCTACAAGAAGATTTGTTTGAAGTTGTGGAAATATATAAAAAACAATAGATCCTGGAAATAACAAAAATCCAATAGCAAAAATGGGATAGAGCCAAAATAGAGAATCTCGTTCTTCGTCTGAAGAATAATTGGCAATGTTCTTTCTATACTTCAACAAGCGAAAGAGAGATAATAATAAATAAATTAAATTAAAAACAGTAGTTGTAATCCCCTCTTCATTGGAAAGCAAAAAAGTAAATATACTCTTCATTGGCAAAAGCCCTTCCATTTGTATTTCGAGCCCCGTAATGTGGTAGAAAAGAAAACCAAGACACAACGTCAAGGTAATTCCATAGTGAAAGTATTTAAATTTTTCTTTCTTCTTCAAGCGAGTCAAGATAAAAATAAGATGATAAAACAAGGTAGGCATTAACAAAGTAGACAAAAAGTTCACTCCTTTCAAGCAGGGTAAGCGCCAAATTTGAAATACTTCAAAAAACGTCGTACTATGAAAGAAAATGCAAACAATATAGAACAAGATCAAAACAAGGGTTGTTTTTCTCACCCCTACATCATTTTTATCATCAATTAGTTTAAGTCCCAATAAAGCCAAACAAAAGAGGGCTGAAAATATTGAGGAGGAGAATGATACTCCTAAAAAAAGGTATTCGTAATCCATAATTATTTTTTTATTGTTGTCGTTTTTCAGCACTTTGTACAGCTCTTAAATAATGGCGATAATCTGAAAATCCTGCCTGGAGTACTAAATCTTCCAGGCTGTTTTCTTTGCCTATTGCCTGAAGGTATTTCACTTCTTTCAGTCTCCAACAATTGATAAATTGACAAACATTACAATGGTAGGTTACATTAATAAACTTGGACATATAAGTTCTATTAACACCAAAATAACTCACGAGGGTATCCAAGCGAAAATCCTTTTTGGTATAAGGTTTATCTTTAGTAAAATAGTTGACAATATCTTGTTGTGTCAATAGGTTATCTACACCAGTATTCGAGTTAATAAATGTAGATTCTAACAGCTCATTTGCCAAGGTACCTGTTTGATCCACAGCGACAATCTGTCCTGAAGACAGCATTACATTAGTTTTATAGGCTACTGGAATTTTTATTCTATTTTTTTCCAACAACATATTAAATGTCAATATGATATGTTGAAAAGAAAGTACAAAAACCGTTATACCTTGTACAATAATGCTGTAATTGTTCAAACTAAAGAAAAGGGTGAATATCAATTTAAAAGTCAAGATTAAGTGAACCCAATTCAATCTTTTAATTCGAATTTTTCGCTTGTTTTTTTCTTGGTGATACAAATACACTCTCCTCCAACACAGTACCGTATAGACACCTGTATTTAGGGTAATATAAATGCTCAAATATCGAGCGGAAAAAGTTTGAAAGTCCAATTGTTGATACCCATTGGTTTGTGCCAATGCATAAATAAAAGCATAAGACAGCACAAATACGACAAAAGTCATTTGATATTGCAAATAGTTAAACTTCTTTTTTGCTGGAATGATATAGCAAATAAAGTGGTAAAAACACACCTGAGACAAGGTGATAAACAACGACATCGCTGGGAGCAAAAAAAGGCGACCTCCCGTTAATTTCTGTGTTAGATTATCTGTAGCCCACAAAGCTATTAAAGCTAAATAATATCCTCCTAAGGTTCTTAAAATTGGTATTTCGGTTACGGAAAGGTTTTTATAAAAAACTACCATTAGAATAATTCCACATGTCATAGATGAAATCATTGGAATGGAAATTAAAATGTACTTCAATAGTTCCATTGTTTTTTCTTTTACTGTTCTATTTTTACTAGCTTTTTTATTTTATAAGCGCTCAATTAACAATAGCAAAAACACCTTTATTTCTTCTACACCCTCACATGCTTAACAAGGTAAATGTTTGATCCACTGAAACACTTCAATTATTTCACTTTCTTTTACCGTGTAAGTTTCTCCCGTATCTTTTTTTAAGTAAAGCACCTTTTCCTGCTGATCTACTTGTACTAGTTGATGGCTTATAAAACCTTTTTTAGCTAGTAAAAACACAAAGTTTTGACCTACTTCAACAGTTGAAAAATCTACCTTTTTGCAAAACACATAGACCAAGGACGATTTCTCCTCTCCTTGTATTGTAGCATATAGTTGAATCACAATATCGAAGCAAACTTGTTTGGGGTAATAAATTTGTTTGAGTTTTTGATATTTTCCTTCTATACTCAAATAGTATTCCAAATAATCGTTGATGTAAATAATTGGTATATTTATATAGTTCTTTTCAATGGTTTTATTGGGATAATCAATAAAAAATAATTCATTTAAATCGATACCATATTCGTTACACACTTGAATTAACTTGGAGTAACACAGTGTATTTCTCTTTTTCCAAGAGGAAATCGTATTGGGTTTTAAATTAAAAATAGAGGCTAATTCTTTTGCTGACTTTACACCTAATAAAATTTTTAATCTAGTTAAAATTTCTTTTGAAGAATTAATCACCTGCGGTGATTTTGTTAATTGACTGTTCATCATAGTTCTGTATCATTATACTTTTACCTTTTTTAGTTGCAAGCAACGAGTTTGGTAAAATAGGATAAGTAATTCAGGTGAGTGCACCCACCTGAATTCAATAAAGTAAAAATCTATTTTGCTGTAAACTCTAGGATTACTTCATAATCACCCTCTGCTATCGGAAAATACATTTTTCCATTTCCGAGGTTAAAATCTACTTTGGTTTGCATTTCGTGAATAATAACATCTGTTACTACAGTAGTAACGAGTTTTTTTCCGTCAAAAACCTGAATATTCAATACGCGATCAATATGTCGTGCTTCAGCAGGTAGCTTGCCGTCAATCTCTATTCTTTTTGCTTTAGCCCCTGTAATTTTTGTTGAGGTCTTGTAGATAAAAACAGCATCGCCATCAATTGTATTTCCTGTTTTTATCACCTTATCTGTCGTAATTTTATTTCCTATTTCTTCTTTTATAATTTGCGTATTGTTTGTAATGGAATTAATCACCGTTTCCGACAAATCGGCCACTACTTTTTCATTCGTTTCTGGGTCAATATAATAAACACTATTAGCTGGAATATCATCAATAGCATCTACCGTAAAATAAACGTTTCCACCTTGATTTAAAATGTTGGTAATTTCATTTTTGATGGTTTCATTGTTCTCGATAATAGTAGTCACATCAGCAGTAAGATTCAGGTAATCTACTCGATTGTCCTCTCCTAAATATTGGTAAAATACTTCCCCTTTTTTGGTCGTTGTAAAATCTGGAGCCACATTGACGTCAACAAAAACCGGAGCTTGTCCATCCTCTTCAATTTTTGCTTTTTTAAAGAAAGTACGCGTTTCAAATTCTTTGATATTTTCTTCTAATTGTACAGGAGTACGGATATAAGCAGAAGTAGTTTCATCGTAACTGATGCTGTAGATTTTACCGTCTACTGGATCAATAACAAGGGCGGCTTGACTCAATGCTTTATCGCTACTATTAGGGTTTGTAGGAACTAAGACATCCACTACTCTTTTCAGTTCACCTAAATTAAGTTGATCACCATTCCCATTCCCATTAATGATATTGGTAACTGAGGTTTCTAAAGTTACTTGATCTATAATTTGATTCCACTGATTGGCATTCCAAAAATAAAATCCTTTGGGTAAAGCATCTCCTGTATTAAACACAAGTAAACTTTCAACTTGTTCTCCTTCAATTGGAGAAAAATTAGTTTCATTGGTCAATTGTACTCTTGGAATTAAAATCCCTTTATTTCCTGCTTCTACATCTAACATAGCCGAATTAGCTGGTGTAGGAGTTCCAATACCTACTTGTGCATTTGCTGCAAAATTTGCGCCTAATACTAGCGCGAAGAATATAATTCTTTTCATATATTAAAATTTATTTTTTATTTTTAATTCAATTTTTCAATGATAATATTGATTTGTTTTTTAACGTTGTATGAACTGTTATCTGGTAGTCCTATTGCAGTAATGCGATACATTTCAGCAGTAGCCTCAAGTGCAATAATAATTACGCCCATTTCGTTTTTAGATAGCCTTAGATAATCATAACCATTCCCATCATCACGATACATATAATTCCAGCTACGAGAAGAAAGTTCTTTTGTACGATAGATAGTAGTAGTGACAGTAGGACTGCTTAATCCTTGTTTGCTAAACCATATGGATGCAATATTGGGACGATTGACATCATACTTAAATTGCAAATAGGCTAAATCTTTGAAAGGATTCCCTTTACTACTAAACAAATCAACTGCTCTTACACAAAAATCCCCTATTCGTATTTCCGAATTAACTTCTATATTACCTTCCCATAAAGTGGCTTTACTTGCACGGCGAATTCTATCCCAAGAAATAATATCCCATGATCCGTTGTGATTGCTTACAATAGACATATACTCACCAGGAAGAAGCTCCTGAGAACCAACGCTAGTACCATAAGCATTACCAGCTCTAAACCCCTGCCCTGACTGTGTTTTAACCGTTAACTTTTTGGTCGGTGACATATTTTTAATTTGATACGTACGTCCTGTAGCTAAATCATTCATTTTAGCCGTTGTAGGTAACACAAAAGTCCCATCTCCCGTAGCTCCCGTATAGGTAAGCGTATAATCATCATCGTTGATATCATAAGGTGAAGTCCCAGATATTTCGTGGTATTTACCCGAAAATGATCCATTAACGGTTAGCGTACTTGACGCATTAGGAGTATTAATCCCGACTTGAGCCCATGACAAACCTGTTGTTAATACCATGGTAATCCATAGTCTTTTTTTCATTGCGAACTTGTTTAATTTTCTGTTGCAAAGAAATTGCTACTCTTCAAAAAAAATTAAATAAAAAGTAAAAAACTAGATGTAAATATAATTTTACACTTTTATTTTTTGTAAAAAACAGAGATAACAATCATAAAAAAACAAAATAAACCACTCAAACACAATTAATTAAGAATTGGACCCATTTCTCTATTTATTTTATTTCAATTCTATACATAAATAGAAGAAAAAGGTATATTTCTAAAGAAATGAAACAAAAACCTCTTAGAAAAAAATGGGAATTCATCAATTTGCACCCTTCAACGGTATAAAAAAGAAAGTGCAGGAAAAAAAGTAGTATAATCACATAGTAAATCCTTTCTAAATCTCCCTATATGTGCCATAAGGTATGTCTTCCTGCTTTTCGATTTTTTGTCCCTTGTTGATTTTTATTTATCCATTGCTTTCAGTCCTACCAGACTTTACGAACGGAGCCTATAGTGCAATAAAAAAGAAGAACAGCGTTCTTCCTTTTTCCATTAAAACTTATTTTATTTGACACCGCTAAAGCATTACAGTTGTATTTTTCACCACGATCAAACGGTCAATACAATTAACTTCAAGTGCTTTTCTTAAAAAAATCTACGCGTACTTTTAGTATTAGAATTCCATCGTCCTCCCCAGTCAAAACGCATAAAGAGTTCATGTGTTCCTACATTGTAGTGATTTAATTTTGTCGTATCAAAATCATATGCATAACCGATAAACCAATTTGAATCAATTTGAAAGCCTGTTAGAGCACTAAAGGAGGAGTTCCAACGATAAGAAGTACCAATAGTGAATTTCTCTTGAAACAAGAAATTGGCCGTTACATTCATTTCAGTTTGCCCCTTGCTAATTTTAGATAAAAAGGCTGGTTTTAACAACCAATCAGCCCCTAAGTCAAAGATATACCCTCCCATTAAATAGCATACAGGATACTCGCGCATGGTTATTCTTTTTACATCATCGTAATAATCAACAGTAAACATTTGAGGAACTGACAGTCCTAAATAAGCCAGATCGGAATAAAAATAGGCTCCTGCACCAATATTCGGACTAAATTTATTGCTAAAATCATCGTAATTAAATGGTCCTGCTTGATCATAAATATTCAGTTTTGAATACGATAAACTCAACAAATTAACATTCCCTTTTACCCCTAAGGCTAGTTTATATACTGCATTTAGATTAACGGTATAAGCTAAATCTACGGCAATGTTATTTTCATTCATAGCACCAATATGATCATTGGTAAAATTAACTCCTAATCCCAATTTAGAATTTTGTAGGGGAGTTGTAACTCCAAGGTTTGCCGTTTTAGGCGCCCCATCAATCCCCATCCATTGATTGCGGTATAAACCAAAAATACTAATCGATTCTCTACTCGCCGCATAAGCGGGATTAATTGTTGTTGGATTATACATATATTGAGTATACGTCGGGTTTTGTTGAGCAAAAAGTACCGAACGAAAACCAAATATCAAGAGGCTTACACCTATTCTAGTTAGTTGTTTTCTCACAGATTGTTATATTAAATTAGTTATTTGCAAGGAATAGCCGTTAACGATGGCTCTATTTATACAGGAGTGAACCTCGTGTTGAGAAAATCAAGACTTTCCAATCTTGCTTAAGTATCTAGTGGAAATTTCAGAAACAATAGGTCGTTTTCTATGTATCGTACTTTACCTAGGTAAAAGAAGTTTGCCTATTTCAGGCAAACTTCTAGGAAACAACAGTGTAACTCTTCATGATTTCATTATAATCTCATCTGATTATTCTCTGGAATTGAACAACAGCGCAAACAAACTCTTGTTTAATTCCTGTGTTTATTATTTTTTTAAATAGAGAGAACATCAAGAATCAAATAGGAAATCATGTAGTGAACAAATAATACTTTTCTTTTTCACAAGGCAAAATTGAAGAAACAACAGACAAAAAAAGGCGTAAAGTGTAAATAAAAAAAATATTAAAATCAAATTAATAAAATAGCAATACCAATTGATCAAATATCAAAAGCAAAAAATTAATGCGCTCTTTCTATTAGACTCTAACACATCGTGTAAGAAAAAAATGGCGCGTTGTTGTTCCTTTTTTATTCACAGAACAATAATGCTAAACTATCAGGCAAATATTTTAATTTAGCTGTTTATAGCGGAAGTAAAATACATCCTAGATGATTTGTATCCACGCATTCTGTTTTCGAATTAATCGTGACCTATGACTAAAACGACCCTTTTTATAGAACATATAGAACAATTCACTAGGAAACTTTCTTCGAGTGAAATAGCCTCCATTGTCTCTTTTGTTTCGTTTCAATCTACTGCAAAAAAAACAAATCTTCAGGAAGCAGGGGGGCTTTGTGAATCGATTTACTTTGTTCTTTGCGGTTGTTTGCGGAGTTATTATATCAAAGAGAATGGTACAGAGCAAACTCTTGACTTTGCCATTGAAAAATGGTGGTTAACGGATAACTTGGCTTTTGCAAACCACAGTGCTAGTAATTTTTGGATTCAAACGGTTGAATCCTCTGATATAGTGAGTATCAGTAGCACAAATTTCACCTCCTTACTTGCTGCCCATCCTGTCGTGGAAACGTATTTTAGAATTATGTTCCAAAAAGCGCATGGTGCTGCTCAATATCGATTAAAATTGCTATATGAATACAGTCGTGAGGAATTGTACTTTCACTTTGAAGAGCAGTTTCCATCCTTTGTTCAACGTATTCCTCAATATTTATTAGCCTCATATTTGGGCTTTAGCCCTGAGTATTTAAGTGAAATTAAAAAGAAACGCTTTTCTTAAACCAGTTGAAGTTTTCTCACCTGTACTTCTTCTAGCTTTGAGGATATTAAAAAGTTATATCATGACAAAGAGAAAAGCGATTTACAGCGTGGATCCCACAGCATACGACGGAATGCTAAAACTTGAGCAATACCTCAGCGAATCACAACTGACAGCTACCCATAAAGAGCTCATCAAGATACGAGCTTCTCAGTTAAATGGTTGTGGTTATTGCTTAGACATTCACACCAAAGATGCATTAGCGCATGGAGAATCTGCTAGGCGTTTACTCGTGCTAGCCGGTTGGAGAGAAACAACACTTTTTACGGCAGATGAACAACTCATTCTCGCCTTAACAGAAGCCGTTACTTTTATTCACAAAGGTGGGATTAGTGATGAATTATACCAAGAAGCAGCCCAATTGTTTGGCGAAAAATACCTTGCCCAATTACTCCTGTGTATGGTGACCATTAACGCATGGAATCGCATTGGAATTGCTACCCATCTAAAAGCGAAATAAAGGATGGTTATTCGTTTTCGATTACTTATTAAAAAACGTTGACTGTTACTAATTAATGGATATAAAAAAAAGCTTGAGTTGGAACTCAAGCTTTTTTTTATGGCTTACAAATAATATATGATTTGACTCATTCACGTTGAATTTTCACAAACCGAAATTGTATTTTACTTTCATTCCTAACGTAAACATCCTCAAACTATAGCGATTATTTTCGCCAGGTAAACTACTATTCAGCTCTTCTCTTCCTTTATAGGTTAGCACAGATTTACTGCCTTCATCAGTAGAACCTAAATCAAAATCCCCAAACAAACCAAAAGCAAGTGCTTGATTATTGGATAAATTATATCTCACTCCTACTTCTGCAAGTATAAAAAACCCATTGTGTAGTTTGAGCTTATCTTCTTGTTGTTTAGTACCCAGATTACCAAAACCAGCATAGGTCGGATTATGTAATTCAGCATCCCATTGCTCATAGTAGCCACTAGTTTTTATTCCTTCTAAGGTTAAGGTTGACTTTACTTTAGAATAAATCTGGTATTTGATGCCTGCTGTAGCATAGAGGCGCCATTTTTCACTTCCTAAACTTGGCCCCATATACTGCACTTTAATAGGAATAGCAAAATAATTCCCACTCAGTTCTTCCTTGAATTTTGCCATTTTATAGCGAAATTCAAATACTGCCCCTTGTGCGTCTATAGACGGACTAGTCCCTTGATAATCAGAATCTTCTTTAGTAAAACGATATACCCCTGCTTCAAGACCAACACCAAGAGAAATGTTTTGGTGAATTTCTTGCATATACAAAGCTGAAAAACCAAAGGTAGATCCAGTAGACATCGAAATACTCGGTTGTCTTACCCCAGCCAATCCCCCTAAGGCAGAGATTTCTATTTCTTGCGCCTTTACTTGGGGCGCCTGCAGTCCGAGTATCATACTCATCGTCCATCCAATTATTTTTATTGTCTTCATTTTATTTTTTTACTGCAAATTTGATTGTCTCTCTTTTTCCATTTAATTCAAAAACAGCTACATACATCCCTCCTTGTATTGTTTGAGGCAAGTAGATCTCTGTTTGCTCTCCTTCTATTGAAAAGGTATGAACTAACTGTCCATTTAAATTGAATACTTGCACTGGAATTCCTCTCAATTGAACTCCAGTAACGTGTACTTCTAGGGTTGTTCGTTGTCCCAAGGTCACGGGATTGGGATACAATTGAATGACTGCTTTTGCAGCGGTTGTCTCTTCCATTGGACAAACGTGAATCTCCTCTCCTTCTGCGGTTTTAACAATTGCGTGATATACAGCTTTATGATCTAATATGGTCATAGCCCCAGCAGAGTATACTTGCTCTTCTGATATCAAACTTCCATTTTTAAACCACTTAAATCCAACGAAATTGTAACCGCCATTCGTTTTTGGATTTTTGTTAATCAACAAGGTGTTATTAAACTTTTGTACTGCAACATCGGCAAAGGCAAACGGTTTCTCAACTACAATGACATAAGTTTCTTTTACTTTTCCATTTTGTGAAACCACAGTGACCATTTGTTTGTAAATACCTGGTTTAGGTACAGCTAGTATAAATGTAGCACTAGGGGTAATTTGAGCGCCCTCATCTACAGCAATTTTCACCGCTACTGTTGTGCGTAAATCTTCACAACTCATTACATGATAAATTTCACTCTGAGGTTTGGTATACTGTTGCTCTTCAATCCAGATATCGTGTATCGTGGCATCGTTGTTTACAATGCGCAGTACTCGAGTTACAGCAGTTGCTGGATGATAATTCTTATCTCCTACTTGCGTTACAGTAACCGTAATTTCCCCTACTTTTTTAAGTGTCACCCAACCTGTTGTACTCACTTCAGCCGCTGATTGAGTACCGGCATAGGTATACGTATATTGTAAAGGTAAACCCGACGATGTGGCCGCCTGAAGTTGAAAATCTTCACTCTCGTCTAAGATTAGGGTTTCCAATTCATCAAATCGAATTTGTTGATTTGCCTTTTCTATTTTCAAAATAGCAAC
The DNA here is from genome assembly GCF_009792295.1 of Myroides fluvii. NCBI lineage: Bacteria > Pseudomonadati > Bacteroidota > Flavobacteriia > Flavobacteriales > Flavobacteriaceae > Myroides > Myroides fluvii. The sequence goes on from NZ_CP039934.1 coordinate 372,325, forward strand.
TAACTCTGCATTTTGATAGTTGTTTCCACCACTAATTTTTGCTTTAACTTCATAAGCTCCGACCTCTATTTTTCCATTGTTGATGTGTTCTACAGTCACTCCTTGTGGCAATGATCCTGAAACAAAAATATACTTCGCAGTGCCGTCATACGTAAATGTTTGTCCTTCAAATTGGATGTGTTCAATAGCTGCTTTCCCAATTTTCAAAGTCGCGCGAAGCGTGATATTTTCGTAATCATTCCCTCCTTGAACTACAGCAATAACGGTATAAGTTCCCACGGCTACCTTGTCATTACCTTGATAGGTTACACTTACACCTTCAGGTAAATTTTGTATCGTAATTTGCTTGGCTGTTCCATCGTAAACGAAAGTAGCATCTTCAAATATTAAACCGGATAAAGCATGTCGAATTTGAAGAGTAGCTTCTAGCCTATTGTCTTCGTAGTTTAGTCCACCATGAAGCAATGCTATAGCCGTATAATCTCCTACCTCTACCTGTTGATTGCCGTCGTACGTTACACTTACTCCTTCCGGAAGTACGCCTGTAATTTCAATGGTCTTAGGTGTGCCATCATATAAGAATGATTCATTGACAAATGTGATTCCTCTAATCATTGCTTTGGTAATTTCCAGCGTTCCTACTTCGTATTGAATATTGTAATTCACCGATTCATACCCACTTGCTTCAACAGTATATATTCCTACGTTCACGGCGTCTATAGCAGCTCCATCATACTGTAATGTTCCGTGTAATACATTTGCCCCTTCACCATATACAAACCCTTGATAAGTTACATTCCAGGTTGTATGTGCTCTTCCGTCATACACCTTCGTTTGATTACTTGGTAAAACCGTCAACGGAGCTCTATCTACATGCAGCGTAAATCGCACTTCTTCAGCTGGTAAATATTCGGTATTCCCAGCTTGATTAACCAGAACTTCTGTTTCTCCAGCTCCTTTTATCACAATCCTACCTCCTTCAATCGCAGCAACAGAAGTATCTGTTATTGTATAGGTCAAAGGCAATTGACTTGTGGTTTCACCTACTAGAAACGGAACATCTCCGTATATTTTATTGACATCCTCTACCGAAATAACTTGTTCTTTTACCTTAATCGTGGTAAAGTTAATTTTTTGCCATGTAGAACAATTCGCTGCAACACGCACGTAAACGTCATACGTTACTTCTGGAGACAATCCTTGTATTTGTTGCGTATTCGTTGCATTTTCTATTAAAGTTCCCTCTCCTTGTACAAATCCTTCTACGCCATATTCTATTTCGAAAACAGTAACCGTAGACGCAATTTGTAGCGTTGCTGTTTCCTCTCCAATATGTTCTATATTGAGTTGAACTGGTGGACAGCGCAAAGCTTCAATATCAATAATCACTTCTATTTCTCCATATTTTGTGGCATGCTGAACCGCAGTTGCTCTTACTTTTACCACTCCATTAGCCAGAGCAGTAACGAGCCCTTGTTGATTGACTAATGCAAATTCGGCGCCTTCAACAAGAGACCATGTCACGGTTTGACTTGCTTCAGCTGGGGTTATGTTGGCTAAGAGTTGTATTGTGCCATTTTCGGTTGTAATCGCAGCAGGAATATTGTTTTCTGTAATCACGTTTACTGCAGTTATTTCAACAGCAGGACGTTGAATATCTAACGTATAATCCTCTACTTGTCCCAAATAATATCCCGTCGGACAAGGAACGTTTTCTAGGTGTGCCCAGGTTGTTTCTGGATTGTGATACATACTTACCACACGCATTCGCGTTGTACCAAGTAATGCATCCGATGGCAGTTGAATCGCTCCCGAAACTTCTCCTCTTTCTCCTTCTGTATTCGTTAAAAAACCAACTGTTACTGCTTCATTTTCTGAAAATTCAAAATCTTGATTGTAATCAAGGTATACCTTTACTAATAACATATCCTGTCCATCAGTTTTCCCTTTCACCGTTATGGGGTAGGTTCTACCTTGTTCAACAGGTAGTATAATAGAGGTAAAATCTTCATACAATGGCTCTGTAGCGGTATTACTTCCACTTGTCTTCGTTGTTGTACCAAACGTAACTTCATAAATGGGTAGGCTACGCGCGTTATCCGAAATTTCAGGTTGACAGTACGCTTCTGAAGTGCTTTCATCCGAAATTTGGACCGAATAGTCTTCGATCTGACCGTATTCGGCAGCTGTACATGCATCAAACTCTCCCTCTTCATAGATATACCAATTGTCCTTGATAATTCGCATGCGCGTTTTACCTAGCTCTGCATCAGCAGGAACGCGAATCTCAAACTCAACCTGAACGTCATCTTGCCCTGTAGAAGGCGAAAGTAGCCTTCGATACAATTCTGTGTGCACATCAAATTGGCCATCGTTATTCCAATCGATAAAGACGCGAATATCGTGTTCGAAATTTCCGTTGGTATTACCTTTCACCGTTAAGGTATAGATTTCACCGCGCTGTACGTTCGCCATTAAAGACGTAAAATCTTCATACGCCGCTGCTGGAGCTACCGTCGGATTAGGTGTTCTATCAGTTTGGTTGTTCAGATTAGCAAATTGTACAAGTGTAATTGGTTCCACTCCATATAACACAGAAACATCACAGTAATCCTCCGCTACAACAGGTTCTACTGTATTCTTATATAAAGTTGTCATGCCAGCAGCATCACTTGTATAACCGCTTACAAACAAATCTGTCTTTCCTTTGCTATATCTTGTTGCTGTGTCAGGAAACTCAAGAGCTGAATAAGTATCGTTGTTGACATTTAGTATAGTGGCATCCTCATAGAATACCGCTGAAAAAGTATGAGCTGTAAGCACGCGAAAATGCTCAGCCTGAACTGTAAAACCTCCTAACAAGCAAAGGCCTAAAAAAATAAGTGTTTTTTTAATTGTATAGATGTACATTGTGTCTGATTATATCATGATTCATTTCGTTTATTTGAAAACAATCTTGCGTTTTCTTACTTTTAATTCATTCCTAAAACAAAACCGATTGGACATCCTTTGGGCTGATAAAAATAAAACTGATTCGGGCAAAACAAGGGTTTAAACTCCGATTTAGGGTATAAATGATTCATATAAATAGATCGTTATAATTTCACTAACAAATCTATTTATATTAAATCTAATTAAAAACAAAGAATGATTATTTGCCGATTTTTCTATTTAACCGTTATAAAACCAAGGTTAATTTCATTAGAATTAGACTAATTAAATTTATTGCTGTTTTATTTCGTTAATTTTCAGTCAGTCTTTATCTTGTAGTACATAGCCAATGACAAGCCTTAAGGGATTCATAGCAAACAATTCGCTCTGATGTGCTATTGAACTGAATGTTAACTCCTTTCTATAGATTAAATATCTCTTGCCTAACATACGGGAACTACCCGTTCTAACCAGTTCCCTATTCATATTAAAAAAAAGGCGTATTTTTAAGCCCATTTTGGTTACAAATAGTTCGTTTTACACTAGCTATTGACCTCAATTTTACCCTTATCAAGTATTGAAAAAAATAGGGTTCATTTAAAAGCGAATCATGAGTAAGCATTACATCACGTGTAAATATTGCAACACAGAGAACGTCAATACAGATTATTGTACAAACTGTGGGAAAATCATCAATATTGTACTGGAGCGTCAATTGGAACAACAACGAGTAAAAGAAGAGCGAATCCAAAAAGAACTTCAGGCCGCACCTACTCCCTTTGAAAAAGTCATCCAAAAACTGCGAAATCACTCCAATCCTATTATTCGAGTCCTCTTTTTCATTGTACATACCGTTTGGTTGATTGTTGCCACAATAGCGGCGGGGATTGCCTATCTTGTAGGCATGATTGCTGCCTGATCACCGCTAACGACAAAAAGACTACATATGAGAAAGGGCTTATTTTTTATTGCTTTAAGTATAGCCACTACCATCTACCTATTACAACAACTACAACAGCCTCTTCCGTTGTGGGTTAATCATTATGTCAATGATTTTCTCTTTCTACCGCTGACACTGAGTCTTTGCTTATTTGTCGTGCGAAAAATAAAACAGGCCCCCAATCTTCAACTATCCCTGTCTTTAATCCTGGCCGTAACGGTCTGTTATTGCATCTATTTTGAATGGTATTTACCACAGCACAATCCTCGCTATACGGGAGATTGGATCGATTGCATCCTTTATTTTAGCGGTGCTTTAGTTTTTTATCTGCTTCACAAAACCAATTCAAAAATAGTTGAAAAGAATAAATAGTACGCTTTTGCTCTTCCTACGCTCACTTTTAATCCTGAAAGATCCCCATCAGAAGAATGTTCTATGAAATTTTACTTTAAATTGATCGATACTATTCCAGGCGGATTTTCACTGTTCCCTGTTTACGGTACATCACCAACAACTTCGTGTTATAAATAAAAATTAACATAATTAACGAACAAAAAAATAATATTAATATTAAATTCGTTTCATACTATTTTTTTTAACCAACAAAACCCCTTATAGTATGAAATTAAAACAGATGTATTTTCATCATCCTTCGAGATTAGAAAACAACGAAGAGGTGATACAAAAATTTGAAAACCAAGGTGTTTCCATGAAAAAGATTCAAGAAGCACTAGGGAGAACCAATCGTTATGTGGTTCCACTTGATTCACCTGAAACTTCCCTTTCTTTGGGGATTGATGCTGCCAAAGGCGTATTAAGAGAAAGCAAAATCTCCATGCAGGAAATTGACATTATTGCTTTTGTAACTTGTACACCAGAACATCAAATTCCCAATGATTCCATTTTCATTCATCAAGCCCTACAAGGCAAACCCGACACCATGTGTTATGATATCAATGCCAATTGTATTGGTGCATTGCTCGCTTTAGATCAGGTAGCCCAATATCTAAACAACAGCAAAACTGCACAAAAAGCCTTGGTCATCTGTGCAGAAAAGATGTCTAGCATACTGGATCAAGAAAATCCGGTAACGGCTTTTTGCTTTTCAGATTCCGCTTTCGCCTTTATCGTAGAAAAAGACGATACCGCTGCTGGATTAATTGATGTCCATTATCACACGGATAGCAGTTTCTGCAACACTGTACTATTTCCGCCTAAAGGGCACTCCTGCTTTGCTACTGGAGAATTAACCACTTGGGATACCTCCTTTGACGGTAGTGGTAGTGTGGAATATGCAACCAGTAAAATAGAAGATTTTCTAAGTCGAAATAAGCTAACAACAGCAGATATTAGTTTATTTTTATTCTCTCAATTGTCCTTAAAAAACATTGATACTATCAAAAAACACTTTGCACTACCCGACTACAAGGTTCCTTTCTATTCCAAAGAAATTGGATACTCTGGATCCTCCAGTCCACTCGTAGCTTTGCATCAGCATCAACAAATTGTCCAACCCCTAAAAGAAGGGGAATATGCTCTTATTTGGACCTTAGGTGCTGGATATCAAGCGGGACTTATGTTGTGGAGATTTTAAAAATACCCTTTAGCGTCTGCTAAAAATGAATCATTCTAAAACCGATAGTCAAGGACTATCGGTTTTTTTTATCTTCTATTCCTCTGTGGCAAAGATTTAATTCTTAAAAAAACCGAATTCACCACCCAATACAACTGGTCTAATCCTGGGGTTTCTTCTACTACTTGACTACTAAATAATGCCGATAAAATCCTAAAGATATGGGCCTGCAGAAATGCGACTAGCATTTTTATTTCCAGGATAAACGTAGGAGCGAATGGCCATTCGCCCTATAACATGAATTTTATTTCAAAAGAAAAAAGGGATTGGATATCCCAAAAGGAGTAAATTAACACAAAGAAAACCGATACTTCGTTGTATTTGTCTAACGAAAACATCTACGGTTTATACAAAAGGGATTACAGATCCCAGAGGAGGGTAAATTAACACAAAGAAAACAGATAAGCTACGCTTATCCACTTTTTTTATTTTGTAAAAGGAACGCAGAAAGCGAGCTTTCCGTTCCTTTTACAAAATAAAAAAACCGATAGTTACACTATCGGTTTTCTTTGCGGAGAAAGAGGGATTCGAACCCCCGGACCTGTTACAGTCAACAGTTTTCAAGACTGCCGCAATCGACCACTCTGCCATTTCTCCAGTAGTCTGCTCTACTTCTGTATTGCGAGTGCAAATATAGCGCGTTTTTTTAATTATCCAAAAAAGAAAATTTATTTTTTAAATAAAAAATTACCCTATACTTCCAACTACCTCTTATCTTGTTAGTTAATACGTAACATAATCTGTTATTTCTAAACCATATCCAATCATTCCAACGCGTTTTTCTGGTTCAGAGTTCGTCATTAAACGAATATTAGTGATAGCTAAATCATGTAAAATTTGAGCCCCAATACCAAAATCCTTTTCATCACCTGGTAATTTCGGTGTTTCCATATCTAATTTCCCAGCCAATTGATCCTTGATAAAACTCAATCTTCTTAATAAACTAATGTTTTGTGCATCTTGATTAATAAACAAAATAGCTCCTTTTCCTTCTTCGTTAATCTTATTAAAGGCTGCTTCTATACGCAAATCTAATTTTCCACTCAATGCATCTAGGATATCATTACTTCCAATCATGGAATTAATACGCGTCAGAACTGCCTCATCTTCGCTCCATTCTCCTCTTGTTAAGGCGATGTGGATTTGTTTATTGGTAATTTGTTGGTAAGCACGTAAACGAAACTTGCCAAAACGCGTTTCAATTTCGAAATCTTCTTTCTTGTCAATCAAGCTATCGTGTTTCATTCGATACGCCACTAAAGCCTCAATCGAAATAATTTTCAAATCCCATTTTTTCGCTACTTCAACCAATTGAGGTAAACGAGCCATCGTGCCATCTTCATTTAGGATTTCTACTAGAATACCCGCAGATTTAAATCCAGCTAAACGAGCCAAATCAACCGCTGCCTCCGTATGTCCCGTACGGCGTAATACGCCACCTTGTTTTGCGATTAATGGAAAAATATGTCCTGGGCGACCTAAATCTTCTGGTTTTGTTGCATCATCTACCAACGACAAAATTGTCTTGGCGCGATCCTGTACTGAAATACCAGTAGTACAACCATTTCCGATTAAGTCAATTGATACCGTAAATGCCGTTTGATGTAATACCGTATTGTTTTGAACCATCGGTTTCAAATCTAATTCTCTACAGCGTTTTTCGTTTAATGGTGCACAAATCAACCCACGCCCATGGGTAGCCATGAAATTAATCATTTCTGGTGTAGCCATCTCCGCGGCAGCAATAAAATCTCCTTCATTCTCACGATCTTCATCATCCACGACAATAATCACTTTCCCCGCTCTAATATCTTCTATTGCTTCTTCTATCGTATTTAACTGAATATGATTCGTTGACATAATAAATATATATTTGTTGTGTGTTATTCTATTGTATTTTCTTCTTCTTTTACCTCGTGTTTCTTAACAAATAATCCCTTAAAAAAATCTCCAATTGTCGAAAAGAATCCCAAGAAATTTACTTCTCCATTATCACGTGTTGCTTTCAAGGTTAAAAAGATAGCTAAAGGCGTAAGTACCATAGCTCCTGCCCATGCTCCTAGAATAGGTTGTATTCCATCTTCTTGCGCCAACTTCTTTCCAAATGTATTAACAAAGTGATACAGAATAAAAATGATCACCGCAAAGACAATAGGCAATCCCAATCCTCCTTTTCGAATGATAGCTCCCAAAGGCGCACCAATAAAATACATTAAAAAACAAGAATAAGCAATGACGAACTTTTCATACAACGCTAAGTAGTGATCGTTTAATTTCTTGATTTGCCCTAATGAAGCAACGTCATTTGACTCTGTATTAAACACAATGTTATTGGTATAATCAATGGATGATTGTAAAATCCTCGCTTGCAATGGCTCCGAAAATTGAGCTAAAGCATCTCCTTTCAAATCCATTTCCTTTTCTCGAACTGAATCTTTTTGAGCCTCTTTAATCGTTCCAGCGTTCGTTTTTTTAGAATTATATGGATTGTATATACCGTTATAACGAAGCAACATATTTTCCATATTCGATTTTGTATCACTTGCTAAAGTGGTTTCTAAAGAATCAATCGTATAGGTTAATTCTCGAATATTCAACATGTGATAGGTATTCTTAATTTCTTCCCTTTCGCCTCCTTCATCTTGTAAAGCACTCAAATCGATATTCATGGTGTACTTTTCAAAAGCAACCTTTGTAAAAGGTTTTCTGCTCATTTGAGAGGTCGACTTAGGCACCACATCCTCATAGTAATTCCCATCAAATAAATGCAATTGCAAAATACTAGAAGAATTATCTGATTCCAATTCACCATCCACAGAACGGATAACTGCTTTATTATCATAACCAGAGGCTGACTTGATATGCATGGTTACATTTTCCAAATACTGCCCTTTTTCCCCAGTTTTCTTATCTACTTTGATATTAATGGCTCCTACATCATTAAACTGGCCTGCAGCAATAGCCATCGCCGGTTTCGTTTGCAAGATCTCTTTTCGCATATTGATAAAGCGATATTCCGCCTTTGGAATCACATCATTGGCAAACCAAAATGAAATCAAAGCCAATACAGCAATAAATATAGATAGCGGTTGCATCGCTCTTTTCAAAGAAATTCCCGATGCTTTCATTGCGGCAAATTCATAATGCTCAGCAAAGTTTCCAAAAGTCATAATCGATGCCAATAAAACCGAAAGAGGTAAAACCAATGGAATCATCTTAGGCGAATAAAACAACAAAAACTGCACGATGATAAAGAAATCTAAATCCTTACCTGCTAATTCAGTGATAAACAACCAAATACCCTGTAAGATAAAGATAAAATAAAGAATGATAAACACTGTAAACAGCGTTGATACAAAAGAGGTTAGTATATAGCGATCAAGTATTTTCACGAAGTGGAATTAATCTATGTTATTGATGTAATAAGTTGAATAATCTGCGCTTGTAAAGGTAAAATGATTTTTCGACATAGTTTGGTTAGTTTTAAAAGATTTAACCGTCAAGACTGACTTCGAACCATTTTTATTTACTTGAATTTTGGTATAGATCTGTTTTGTTTCGTGATCCACTCCAACTAAAACCTCCTTAATCCCAGACTTCTTATCAAGGGGAATCAATTTAATGTATTGGATTTGCTTGCCTTTGATGTTTTGCAAAATATCCCACTGCAAATCATAGCCTTCTTTATAGAAGGTCAATATTTGCAAAGGCAAGGCATTGTCTATTTTCTTGGGATCGTATTTTGAAACTGTTACTTCTTTATCCTCATCGCTAATAGTATAGATCTTCTTACCGTCGAAAATACGCGTCATATCCATGAATGTCAAGCGATACAAATTTTCTTTCAAATCAATATGTCCATCTGTTTCTTGATTGATATCCCCCGATTTTGCATCAAGCTGAGCGTAGTGAAAATCAATAGAAATAGTCGAATAACTCGCTATTTTCTTATTTACTTCATCCAAATAATTTCTCGCGCGTTGACTACTTTGCCCATACGTTAATGCTGTACTACACACCAATAAAAGAAATACTATTTTTTTCATGATTACTCTTAATTTTCTTAGTTAAATAAGTCATTTTGTTCTTCTTGGAAAAAGTGATCCAAAGCTACTAAATCGGGAATTAGCACACTACGCGCTTTACTTCCTTCAAATGGTCCTACAATACCCGCTGCTTCCAATTGATCAATAATTCTCCCTGCTCGATTATACCCTAATTTTAATTTACGCTGCAACAGAGAAGCAGAGCCTTGTTGAGCTGTAACAATAATTTCCGCGGCTTCTCTAAATAGGGAATCTCGCTCACTAATATCCATATCTAAGGCAGATAAATTTCCTTCCTCTCCTACATATTCTGGCAACAAATAAGCATCTGGATACGCTTTTTGCCCACCAATATATTCTGTAACTTTTTCCACTTCTGGTGTATCAACAAAAGCACATTGCACGCGAACCAAGTCATTTCCTTGCGTATAGAGTAAATCTCCTCGTCCTATTAATTGATCAGCCCCTTGCTGATCGAGAATCGTACGAGAGTCAATTTTAGACGTTACGCGAAACGCAATTCTAGCAGGAAAGTTCGCCTTAATAATTCCTGTAATGACATTTACAGATGGGCGTTGAGTTGCAATAATTAAGTGTATTCCAATGGCACGAGCTAATTGTGCTAAACGCGCAATTGGTGTTTCCACATCCTTACCTGCTGTCATAATCAAATCCGCAAATTCGTCAATCACTAATACAATATAAGGTAAGAAACGATGCCCATTTTCAGGATTTAAACGTCTTTGTTTAAATTTTTCATTGTATTCCTTGATATTGCGAACCATCGCATCTTTCAACAAACTATAGCGGTTATCCATCTCAATACAAAGTGAATTTAACGTATTGATAACCTTTGTATTATCAGTAATAATAGCTTCTTCAGCATCTGGTAATTTCGCTAAATAATGGCGTTCAATTTTGTTGAACAGCGTCAGCTCAACCTTTTTCGGATCCACCAAAACAAACTTCACCTCTGCGGGATGTTTCTTGTACAACAAAGAAGTTAATAAAGCATTTAACCCCACCGATTTACCCTGTCCTGTTGCTCCAGCCATCAACAAGTGAGGCATTTTTGCTAAATCGACCACAAAAGTCTCATTAGAAATGGTTTTCCCCAATGCAACAGGTAATTCCATTTCAGCACTTTGGAACTTTGGAGAACCAATTACACTGCGCATGGATACAGTCGACGGACTTGTATTTGGAACCTCAATACCGATGGTTCCTTTTCCTGGAATAGGAGCAATGATACGAATTCCCAAAGCGGCCAAAGACAAAGCAATATCATCTTCTAAATTCTTAATCTTCGATATGCGAACACCTGCTTCTGGTACAATTTCATACAGCGTTACCGTCGGTCCTACTGTAGCTTTAATTTGCGCAATATCAATCTTGTAATTTCGCAGGGTTTCTACGATTCTATTTTTATTTTCTTCTAATTCTTCTTGATTAATTGTAATACTTCCCGTTCCATAATCCTTTAATAAATCAATAGAAGGAAATTGATAATTAGACAACTCTAAAGTCGGGTCAAATTCTCCAAAGTCCTGCACCAATTGCGCTGCCAAGTTCTCTTCTACTGTTCCTTCCTCTTTTATAGCCTCAATAACGAACTCTTCCGTAGAACTAGGTTTAAGTTCTTCCTCATTTTTGGTTAATTCGCTTTCCTTTTTGAGGGGTAAATTTAATTCCGAACTATGCCCTATTGTTGGTTTAATACTCTTGTGGTCAATAGCAAAAGCGGATGGCTGCTCTTCTTTAGAACGGCTATCTTGTTCTGACGGAACTATTGCCTTGACTTGCTCCTCTTGTGGGACAACTTCTTTTTTAGCTGCTGGTACAGCTGTTTCTTGCTGAACAACTGACGCAACTGGAGGTATCTCCTGATCAAAAGATGCGTCATCTAACTTCTTGCCTGGCGCCAATGTAGAAAACTTGGCTGGCATCGTGGCTATAAAATCTCTAATTTTAGTTGGTGATAATTTATAGCGAAACAAAAAGAATATCAGTGTAATAAAGCTGATTAATAATATAGCTCCAGCAGTACCTAAATAATCCGTTAAATACAGATTAATTTCATATCCTACTGTTCCTCCCAAAAGTGGATTTGACTCCCAAAAAAAACCCAAGAATCCCCCTAATAAAATCATCGAGGTAAGATCCCAAAAAACAATTTTTTTAATTCGTCTAGAAGCAATCCCGAAAAAAGCATATACTCCTGTGTGAACCAATAATTTGGCAAAGAAAAAAGAAGCTAATCCAAATCCTTGATAAATAAAAACATGCCCTAAATAAGCACCTAATTTTCCTAACCAGTTGTTGACTTCTAATTCCCTATTACTCACATCGATTAAATTACTCTGATCTTCTATTCCTGAAATAAAATAAGAAACAAAACTCAGTGTAAGGGAAATCCCCATAATAATCAATAAGATAGAAAATAGAAAACGCGAGTTCTTTAAAATCGCTGTATCGTATTTTTTCTGTTCAAGTGGAGTTGGTTTTTTCTTTGTTGATTTATTTTCTTTTTCCATTTATACCTTGCAATTGATAAGATAGGCTTTTACAGTTTGTTCACTCATGTAATAAAGTAAAAGATATCTTTAAAAAAATGAATTCCATTTAAATGAACTACTTTTTTAAAAATATCTTTTTACACGATTGAAGTTAGTGCTGCTTATAAAGCAGTCAAAGCTAATTCATAATTTGGTTCATCTGCTGTTTCGGCAACTTGTTCTGTATAAACAACTTTTCCTTCCTCATTAATCACAACGATGGAACGCGATAATAAACCTGTTAGAGGTCCGTCTGTAAATGTCAATCCATACGTCTGACCAAATGCTCCCGATCTAAAATCGGACAACATCACAACATTATCAATACCTTCAGCACCACAAAAACGAGTTTGAGCAAAGGGTAAATCTTTAGAAATACACAAGACTACTGTATTTGCTAATTGCGCTGCTTTTTGATTAAACGTGCGGACAGATGTTGCACATGTTGGCGTATCTACACTAGGAAAAATATTTAAAACAATCTTTTTACCTGCGAAATCCGCCATTGTTTTTGTAGCTAAATCGACTCCAACTAATTCAAAATTAGGAGCTACCACACCTACACTAGGTAATTCACCTAGGGTGTGAAATGGATTATTTTTTAATGTAACTGTTGCCATACCTTACTTTTTTATTCAAACAAAAATAAGAAAAAATGCCCAACTTTTTGATTTAATTGTTGCGAAGTCTTATCGCAAATCATCCTATCCATTAGGATAAATGTAGACAAGCGTATACGCACACTAAATTGAGACTTTCTTCTTCTCGCTTTTTTGTTTTTTCATTTTTTATTTGATTCGCGATAAAAGAGAATATCCTCGCAGCTTATAAAATTCACAACTGCCCTTTTACCCCTTGCAATTCAAAACCTTCAATAATTTTTTTGAGCAATAACACTGCTTGTTCTAGCTCAGTCTCGTTCATGGAGGCAAACCCAAAGCGAAATGCATTTAATTCAATAGCAGACCGTCTAATTGCAAGTTGAGGATGCTGGACCAAATATTCCACTAGTCCCTCTTTTTTTAATACAATCCAAATGGCCATTCCTCCAGAAGGAAGACTATAAGATACCTGAGACTTTAAGTGTTCTTGTAACAAATGATCTAAATAATCCCGACGGGAAAAATAACATTTTTTTGCTTTTTTAATATGCCGTTTTAATTCTCCCATTCTTATCAACTCCGCCAATGCATTTTGCATATAACCGTCCACCCCCACATCAATTAATTTGCGCAAAGCCACCCCTTGCTCAATAAAATTAAATGGAGCTACCATAAACCCTATGCGGATAGAGGGATCCAACAATTTTGAAAAGGATCCAATATAAATAATATTCCCCTGATGTGGACTACTCGCTAAAGGCAAATATGGGGAAGACGCATAGTGATAATCGTAATCATAATCATCTTCTATAATCGCAAAAGCGTATTGTTGAGACAACTTAAGCAACGCTATTCTCCTTTCGATGCTCATCGTGACCGTCGTAGGATAATGATGATGAGGAATGACATAAATTGCTTTAATTGCCTTTTGTTGACAAATGGCTTGTATCTCTTCAACAAGTAAACCACTCTTGTCTACTCCCACTTCCACTACTGTTGCTCCTGTCTGTTCAAACACTTGGGTTGCCTTGCTATAATTAGGCTTTCCTACCACAACAACATCTCCTTTTGCCAATAGTAATTGTGCAGCCAAATAAATACTCATCTGTGCCCCATGGGTAATCAAAAGGTGTTCTTTTTCTATATTTAATCCGCGTGTCTCTGATAAATAACTCGCTAAAACTTCACGCAACTTTAAACTGCCTTGGGCACTTCCAAAAGTTGCATTGCGGATGCTGTGCTTCTTAGAGGTATAAGAACGGTAAATCTTGAGTAAATCATCTATAGGTGAAAGGCGCACATCTGGAAATCCATCATCTATAATTACTTCAGGTAATTGCGCATTTGATTTTACCTTAGGAACGACTATTTGCTTAAAAGGCAATTGAAACAAAGCTCGATAAGCGGATTCATTTACCTCGTCCATCCACTTTTTGGGTTTCAAATTGGGAATCTTAGCAGAAACAGCAACATACTTTCTGGGAACAGAAACAACCCAATCTTGTGCTTCTAACTCATCATAAGCCGCTACAATCGTTTTGCGATGTACTTCGAGTAACTTCGACAAATCTCTTGTACTTGGCAAATGTGTATTTGCTTTAATAATCCCTTGACTAATCGCATTAATAAAAGCAATGGCAATCTGTCGATAAATAGGTACTTTACTTTCTCTATCAATGGTGATGATTCTCTCAAATGGCAACATATTGGACTACTAATTATAACTTAACTGGACCACAAAGATAGTCCTTATCTCTTATACTTTTGTCTCGTAAAATAAAATAAAGATGAACTACACAATTAAAAAAGCAACATTAGAAGATTTAAAAGAAGCGTCTGAATTATTTAATTTATACCGAATTTTTTATCGTCAAGAAACAAATCTACAAGGAAGTACAGCTTTCATCAAAGAGCGATTGCTCAATGGGGAATCTGATATTTTCTTAGCGATAATTGATGATAAACCAGTTGGTTTTGTTCAATTATACAAGCTTTTTCACTACATCAAATTACAAAAGCAATGGTTATTAAGTGACTTATTTGTACACCCAGATCACAGAGGAAAAGGGTTGTCAGTTGCTCTAATTAACCGCAGTAAACAATGGTGCGAGGAGACAGGAGCTTGTGGCTTAATGCTCGAAACCGAAAAAACGAACATCATAGGTAATAATCTCTATCCGAAATGTGATTTTCAATACGATGGGGTGCATAACTACTATAATTGGTGGAAATAAGTCTAGTTTGTTGGCGGAGTTTCGGCTTCGCCAATTTTGTTTTATCTTAATTTACAGATCATGTTACACATTCAAGAAAACATAACGCACATTTTACAACGCATTGAAAAGGCATGCCTGGCCCATAATAGAGACCCAAAAGAAGTAAAATTGCTATTAGCAACAAAAACAGTTCCCGCATCAAAAATTCGCCTGGCGCTAGAAACGGGTCAAACCCTAATTGCAGAAAACAAAATACAAGAAATAAAGGAGAAGCATCCCGATCTGCTAGATTTAAAACCTATTAATCACTTTATTGGCCATCTCCAAACAAATAAGATCAAAGACATTTTAAAATACGATGTATCCTGTATTCACTCGATAGACCGATTAGATTTAGCAACAAAATTACATCAACGCCTAACTTTGGAAAACAAAACCATGGATGTTCTAATTCAGGTAAACACCTCCAATGAAGAAAGTAAATTCGGCATTGCACCCGAGCATGCATTACAGCTTATTCAACAAGTTTCTGAACTCGACACACTACACATTAAAGGACTCATGACCATTGGTCTATTTAGCGCAGATGAAAATCAAATACGCCCCTGTTTTAGGTTACTTAAAAATATACAACAACAAGCACTTCAACTTAATATCCCTCAAGTTGAAATGAGAGAATTGTCAATGGGAATGAGTGGCGATCTCGAGATCGCCATTGCAGAAGGAGCTACTATTGTACGCGTAGGTACTGCAATATTTGGCGAACGAATTTATCCTGACAGCTACTACTGGAACGAAAACAAATAACAAATACACATAGGGTTTGGCATAAATATTGTATTTTTAAATTTAAACATACAAACAATGAGAAAATACAATTTACAAACATTATTAGTGTTTTTTATGGTGACTATCGTTGGCATCACAGCTCAAGCACAGACGAAAAATTTTGGCAAAACAATTGGTGATCTAATGTATGAAATGACAGTAAATCAACCAAATACAGAAAAAATACAGCAAATTCTAGAAACCCTACACATGGACAACAAAGAAGTAAAAACAGGTCCACTGTCCTACAGCATCTTTGATGGATTTGATGGAGATAAAATGTATTACATTCCCTTTACCACTCCTGAAGAAAGTAGGTTTACAGTGGAACAATTAAAACGAGCGGATAAATATTACTTTGGCGCACAATTTTTATTAAAAAGTGAATACACGGTAGATGCCAAAAAACAAGTACAGTATAAAGAGGATAATTATGCATACAATACTAATTACAACGAATTAAGTCTGTATTGTACAACGCCTATGAAATACAAAAACGGCAGCGGAAATAATCCTGAATCTCCATTATTAAGTTGCATTTATACAAATCCAACGAGTAAAAAGAGAATGATGTATTGGGTTGTATTTGAAAAACCGATTGGCGATACGCAAGGAAATACAATCAAAGAAATAAAATTTCAAAGCATAGAACTTTGGCAAAATTAAAAGAGGCTGTCTTTCCGGACAGCCTCTTTTTATACTTTTACATCATCCAAAGAAGAGTAAATTGAATTTTGAGAAATAAACTCTGGTACAATTTCCTTCAATGTAGTAACCAAATACATCGTATCTTTTTTTATTTCCTCGCTTAACACACGATGACAAAGTTGTTCAATTGTGTTTCTAATTTCAACAAGATTCTGTTCTCTTACTTGAGCGATCATGATTTTTTCATGATGCGTTTTCACGGTATTTTCATCATTAGCCAAAAGCTCCTCAAAAATCTTTTCCCCTGGACGCAATCCCGTAATCTTAATATCTATATCATCAGGATAAACTAACCCGCTCAATTTAATCATTCGTTTAGCTAAATCAATAATCTTCATTGATTTTCCCATATCAAACACAAAAATCTCCCCTCCTTTTCCCATGATTGACGCCTCCAAAACCAATTGACAAGCTTCTGGAATAGTCATAAAATAACGCGTAATATCAGGATGTGTAACAGTTAGAGGTCCACCAGCATCCAATTGACGTTTAAAAAGCGGAATAACAGATCCATTCGACCCCAATACATTTCCAAAACGCGTCACAATAAAACTCGTCTTGCCTTTGCCTTTTAAACTAGATACATAAATTTCAGCAGCGCGCTTTGTCGCTCCCATAACATTAGTAGGATTCACGGCTTTATCGGTCGATACCATAACGAATTTATCAACCCCAAAGGCCACTGATAAGTCCGCAATATGCTTCGTTCCCTTTATATTAGTATAAATAGCTTCGTAAGGATAAGATTCCATCAAAGGGACATGCTTATAAGCTGCTGCGTGATAAACTAATTCTGGTCTATATTTATCGAAAATAGCTTCCATATTAGCCATCTCTCTAATATTTCCAACCACGTAAACAATTCGCTCTTTATGACGAGATACCATCGATTGCTGAACATCATACAGTGGAGATTCTGCGTGATCAATTAAAATTAGTTGCTTAAAATCAAAAAGAGCTACCTGTCTGGCAATTTCACTTCCTATTGATCCAGCTGCACCAGTAATCATCACTACTTTATCCTTCAATTCATTTCCTATAATAGGATTCTCTAAATTAATTGCCTTGCGTCCCAATAAATCATCAATACGCAGTTCCTTAATTTGCTTATTCGTATACTTACCATTCAACCAATCAGATGCTGGTGGAATGATTTTAATCTTCACGGGTAATTCAACTAAATATTCTGCAATATCATTTAAACGTTCGCGTTGAAT